>JBLNBI010000338.1:0-14476 GCA_050259815.1 Actinomycetota bacterium
CTGCGCCAGTTCCAGCGGGCCGTGGAGCAGTGCCCGGTGTCCATCCTCATCACCGGCACCGATGCTCGCATCGAGTACGTCAATCCCAAATTCACCGAAATCACCGGCTATGCCCGGGAAGAGGTGCTGGGGAAAAATCCCCGCATCCTCCAGTCCGGCCTGACCCCGCCGGTAACCTACGAGCAGCTGTGGGGCTCCCTGAAGGCCGGCGAAGTATGGACCGGGGAGCTGTGCAACCGGCGCAAGAGCGGGGAAATCTTCTGGGAGCTGGCCCGCATCCTGCCCATCACCGATGCGGCCGGCGAGGTCACCCATTTTTTGGCGGTGAAGGAGGACATCACCGAGCGCCGCCAGGCCGACCAGCAGCGCCGCCTGGCTCTCCGGGTGTTCCAGAGCAGCCACGACGGCATCCTGATCACCAACCCGGAAGGCATCATCATCGATGTGAACCGGGCCTTCACCGAACTGACCGGCTATTCCCGGGACGAGGCCGTCGGCAGTTCCTCCCGGCTCCTCAATTCGGGGCACCACGACCAGGAATTCTTCCGGCGCCTGTTCGAAACCGTGGCCGAGCAGGATTACTGGCAAGGTGAAATCTGGAACCGGACCAAGGCCGGGGCGGTGAGCGTGGTGCTCATGACCGTAAGCGCCGTGCGCAATGCGGCCGGTGAGCTGACCCACTACGTCGGGGTGTTCACCGACATCACCCAGAAGAAGGAAAGCGAGCAGCGCCTGGAGCGCCTCGCCCACTACGACGCCCTTACCGGACTGCCCAACCGCAGCCTGTTCCGGGACCGCCTGCTCCAGGCCACCAAGAAATCCCGCCGGGACGGCCAGTCCCTGGCCCTGCTGTTCATCGACCTGGACCATTTCAAGGAGGTGAACGACACCCTGGGGCACATGGTGGGGGACCAGCTCCTGGTCGAGGCGGCCCGGCGCATTTCCTCCTGCGTCCGCGCTTCCGACACGGTGGCCCGCCTGGGGGGCGACGAATTCACGGTCATCCTGCCGGGAATCGAAAGCCCGGAGGCGGTGGAGCGGGTGGCCGGCGCCATGATCGACGCCCTGGCCGATCCCTTCGTCCTGGGGCGGGAAACCGCCTACGTGTCGGCCAGTATCGGCATCACCATCTACCCCGATGACGCCGGCGACCCGGAAAGCCTTACCCGCGCCGCCGACCAGGCCATGTACGAGGCCAAGGCCCAGGGGCGCAACGGCTTCTGTTTCTTCGCTGATTCCATGCAGGTGGCGGCCCGGGAGCGGCTTCGCCTGGTGGGCGATCTCCACGCCGCCCTCAAGGGGGGGCAGTTCGAGGTCTATTACCAGCCCATCGTCGACCTTTCCACCGGCACCATGGTCAAGGCCGAGGCCCTGTTGCGCTGGCACCACCCGGAGCGGGGGCTGGTGGGACCGGGGGAATTCATTCCGGTGGCCGAGGAGATCGGGCTCATCAACGACATCGGCGACTGGGTGTTCAGGGAGGTGGCCCGGATGGCCAAGCGCTGGCACGGCCTGGCGCAAAACGGCGAAGCCGGACCGGTGCAGATCACCCTCAACAAGTCGCCCCGCCAGTTCCTCGCCGGGCAGACCCATGAATCCTGGTTCGACCACCTGAAGGCCCTGGGCCTGCCCCCGGGCTGCATCGCCATCGAGATCACCGAAAGCCTGCTCCTGGACAACCGGGCGGAAGTGCCGGAAAGGCTGAAGCAATTCCGGGAGGCTGGCATCGAAATCGCCCTGGACGATTTCGGTACCGGCTACTCGGCCCTGTCCTACCTGAAGAAATCCCCCATCGACTACCTGAAGATCGATGTCTCCTTCATTGCCGGCCTGGCCGACGATCCGGGCGACCGGGCCATCGTCGAGGCCATGGTGGTCATGGCCCACAAGCTGGGCTTCAAGGTGGTGGCGGAAGGCGTCGAGACGGCGGCCCAGCGGGACATCCTCCTGGCGGCCGGCTGCGACTACGCCCAGGGCTACCTGTTCGAGCCGCCCATGCCGTCGAGGGCGTTCGAGGCCCGGCTGGCGGAAAAGCGCTAAACGACCCCGTCGAACAGATCCCACACCGCCGATTCGGCGCACAGGGTGGCCTGGGCCTCGGTGATGCCGTAGCAGCGGTACAGGACTTCGGAGCGCTCCAGGAGGTCGTCCAGGACTTCAAGCAGTTCGTTGCCGTCGGCGAATTCCGCCTGGAAGCCCTCCTGGCCGGGGACGGCCCTGACCCGGCAGAGGAGGGAGAAGAGGAGCGGGATGCTGTTGCTGCCCCGCTTCAGGAACCACAGCCAGTGGGGCCACTCCGCCGTCACCACCTGGAGGAAGGCCCGCAGCCGGGGAATCTCGAAGAGTTCCACCGCTTCCTCCTCGTAGCCATCCACCTGCAGCGTCACCGCCCCCTGGTGGCGCAGCACGTTGTCCCGGCTGTCCGTCAGCTGGAATAGGCGGGCGAGGACGCCGGCGATGTTGCCGGCCTCCACATCGCTGCGGCTGATGGTGAGGATCATGGACACGGTGGCTTTCCGCCCCTGGTTTTCAACGGTTGGCGATTATTGGCCAAGGGAGTGTTAAGCGCCGTTAAGGAGCAGCAGGCAAGCTCCCCAATCGAGGCCCGATTGCCCGGTAAGCGCCGGGAAGGGCAGGCCCTATCCGGCGTAGGGGATCAAGCCGGCTGCCGGATGGGCAGGACGATTTCCATGGCGAAACCGCCCTCCGGCCGATTGGCGCCGCCGATGCGCCCGCCCAGGGATTCCACCACCTGCCTGGCGATGGCCAGGCCGAGGCCGTGGCCGTCGCTGTCCTTGCTGCCACTGCTGCGGAAGAAGGGGACGAAGATGGCGTCCAGCTCGTCAGGGGGCACGCCGGGGCCGCTGTCCAGGACGGCGATGCGGAGCTGCCCGGCGGCGGCGTGGGCGGAGATGGTCACCCGGGCGCCCGGCGGGCTGTAGCGGATGGCGTTGCGCACCACGTTTTCAATGGCCCGGTGCAGCAGCTCCCCGTCCCCGTCGATGACGCCTTCGCAGGCACCTTCCAGGTCCACAGCCACCTCCTTGCCGGCGGCTTCGAAACGGGCGTCGCCGACGATGCCTTCCAGCAGTTCCGCCGCGTCTACTTCTTCGGTCCGGGGGGCGGCGGTGCCGGCCTCCAGACGGGACAGGGTGAGAAGTTCGCCCACCAGCCGGTCCATGCGCACGCTTTCCTTCTCGATGCGGTCCATGGTGCTTTCCAGCTTGCCGGGCTGCTGGCGGGCGAGGTCGATGGCCGCCTGGAGCCGGGCCAGGGGCGAGCGCAATTCGTGGGAAACGTCGTGGAGCAGGCGGCGCTGGCCGTCCATCAGGGCCTGGAGCTGGGTCGCCATGCGGTCGAAATCCTGGCCCAGTTCGGCCAGTTCATCCTTGCGCCCGCCCATGGCGGTGCCGATCCGCACCTCCAGGTTGCCGGTGGCGGCGGCGTCGAAGGCGGAGCGCAGGCTGCGGATGGGGCGGGAAAAGTAGCGGGCGAGGAGGGCGGCCACCGCCAGGCTGCCCAGAAGCCCGGTGACGATGGCTTCGATCGGAGGGAAGGGGCGGTGGTGACGGTGGGGCCTGGGCGGATGGAGACGGTCGCCGCCGCGGCCGTCGAAATGGGGCGGCGGAGGACGGCCCTTGTCACCTCCCTCGAAGGGGGGCGGGGGCGGCGGCTCGCCATTGCCGGCGGCCTGCCAGCGGGCGGCATCCTGCTGGTGTTCCCACCAGAACACGGCGCCGACCCCCATCATGCTGGCCAGTTGGGCCAGCCAGACGAAGATGAAGAATTTCCAGAAAAGCCGTCCCATGTCATTCCTTGATGAGCTGGTAGCCGAGGCGGTAGACGGTGCGGATGCAGGACTTGCCGTCGGAAAGGTTGCCCAGCTTGTGGCGGATGCTGGAAAGGTGCACGTCGATGCTGCGGTCGAAGCGGGCGAGGGGGCGGCCCAGGCCCTGCTCGGACAGGTCCTTCTTGCTCACCGGCCGGCCGGCGTTGCGGGCCAGCACCTCCAGGAGGTTGTATTCGGTGCTGGTCAGCTCCACGGGTTGGCCGTCCCATTCGGTCCGGCGCTGCTCCGGGTAGATGGTGAGGGGGCCGGCGGCGATGGCGGCGGAACTGCCCGGTTCCGGGTCCATGGGCCGGGTGCGGCGCAGGATGGCCCGCAGCCGGGCGGTCAGCTCCCGGGGCATGCAGGGCTTGGGGACGTAGTCGTCGGCCCCCTGCTCCAGCCCCAGGATGCGGTCCATGTCGTCGCCCTTGGCGGTGAGCATGAGGACCGGGATATTGCTCTGGCGGCGGATGCGGCGCAGGGCCTCGACGCCGTTTACCCGGGGCATCATCACGTCCAGGACGGCGATGTCGTAGCGCCCGGAGAGGGCCGCCTCGGCCCCGGCTTCGCCGTCGTGGGCGACATCCACCGCGAAGCCCTCCTGTTCAAGGTATTCCTTGAACAGGGCGACCAGTTCCCGGTCGTCGTCCACCAGCAGGATATTGCCCATATTTTGCGTGTCCGCCTGTCTGTCCTGGCCGCCAATGTTAACAAACCTGGCCGGGCGGGCTGCCCCGGCGGATGGAAAAAGGCCTTTTCTTAACAGATATTTACATGACTTAACTCAACCAGGCAGGGATTCGCCGCCTTTAGCCGTTATCTTGCATAGAAGGGGGAGCGCCTCCCGGCCGGGGAGTACGCCGCTTTTTCCATTCTTCGCAAAAGGAGCCAACCATGACCAGTTCAATCGGGAGCAGTTACGGCAGCATGCAGATGATGCATCGCCCCGATCCTACCCAGATGGCGAGCAAGCTGTTTTCCAAGCTCGACACCAAGAACCAGGGATATATCGAGAGGAGCGACCTGCAGTCCGCCTTTTCCCAGATATCCGGTTCCAGCAGTTCCAGCACCTCGGACACCGGCGTCGATGAGGTCTTCAAGCAGCTCGACGGGGACGGCGACGGCAAGATCACCAAGGACGAGATGACCAGCGGCTTCAAGAAGCTCGCCGAGGAACTCGACAGCCAGTTCAACAACATGCGGATGAACGGCCACGGCCATCATGGCGGCATGCAAGGCATGGGCGGTGCGGGCGGCATGCCTCCCCCGCCGCCCCAGGGGGCTGACGGCAAGGTCACCATGCAGGAGGCGCGGGCCTACAGGGAATCCAGCCAGAACGCTTCCGACAGCAACTCGTCGTCCGGCAGCGCATCGAGCACGGCGTCCTCCGGCAGCAGCGACGCCAAGCAGATCATGCACAGGATCATGCAGCTGATGCACGCCTACGGCGGCGGCGGGCAGGATGCCGGCCAGTCGGGCGTGGCGAGCCTGCTGTCGGTTTCGGCCTAAGCGGGCGCCGGCGGAAGCCGTCCGGCGTCGGCCTCCGCCTCCGCTTTCTTCATGCCGCTATTTGACGGGGGCATTTGACGCCCCAGGGCATGGCCGCCGATACTTCCGTCTTGCCTTTTACGGATGCTGTCGAATCGGCCATGAATGACCTTCCCAAGCGGAACAGCAATGACGCGCCGGACATGACCACCTTCCTGGCGTCATGTGTCCACGACATGAAGAACTCGGTGAGCCTCCTCATCAGCGGGCTGGAAAAAACCCTGGACACCGCCTCTCCGGAAACCCTGGAGACCTACGGCGAGCTGTCCCAGATGACCTACGAGGCCAAGCGCATCAATCACAATCTGGTCCAGCTCCTCACTCTCTACAAGCTCGACCAGCAGATTTATCCCTTCGATCCCCAGTACATCGCCGTGGACGAGTTCCTGCACGGGGTCGCCGACCAGGCGGCCAGGTTGCTGCGGACCCAGGGCGTCGAACTGGAACTCGATGTCGCCCCCGACCTCTACTGGCACTTCGACGAGGACCTGATCACCGGCGTCATCGGCAATGCCTTCAGCAACGCCATCCGCTACACGAACCATCGGGTGCGCCTCGCTGCCTCGGTGGCGGACGGCTGCCTGGAAATCCGCATCGAGGACGACGGCCGGGGCTATACCCAGCAGATGATCGACCACACGGAAGGCGCCAAGCGGGGAGTGAGCTTCCAGACCGGCAGCACCGGCCTGGGGCTTTATTTCTCCGTCAAGGTCGCCCACCTCCACCGCAACCGGGGCCGCAGCGGGGATATACGGCTGGACAACGGCGGCGCCTACGGCGGCGGCTGCTTCATCATCCGCCTGCCCTGAATTCCAATAACCATATCGATCGACCCGACAGCCATGATCCCGAACACAGCCTCTTCTTCATCGGCTCCCGACGTGGATTTCTCCCGCCGGATTTTCCTCATCATCGACGACTTCCAGGGCATGCGGACCGTGATCCGCGACGTTCTCCGGAACTGCGGCGCCAACGTCAAGAACATCTCCACTGCCGCCAACGGCAAGGAAGCCGTCCGCCTGCTGTCCTCCCAGCCCTTCGACGTGGTGCTCTGCGACTTCAACCTGGGGCCGGGGCAGAACGGCCAGCAGGTCCTGGAGGAGGCCAAGGTCAAGCAGTACATCGGCCCCGCCTGCGCCTGGATCATGATCACCGCCGAGAAGACCTCGGACGCGGTGACCGGCGCCGCCGAATTCCAGCCGGATGCCTATCTCCTCAAGCCCATCACCGAGGCTACCCTGCGCCAGCGCCTGGCCAAGATCTGGGTGCGCAAGGAAATGTTCGCCGACATCGAGCGGGCCATCCGCGCCGGCGACTACGCCAAGGCCGTGCGCCTGTGCGACGAGCGGGCCAGCCGGGAAAAGAGCCTTGCCCCCGACCTCACCCGCATGAAGGCGGACCTGCTGGTCAAGGCCGGCAATCTCCCGGAGGCCCGCAAGGTGTTCGAGGCGGTGCTGGCGGAACGGGACCACCCCTGGGCCCGGGCGGGCCTCGCCAAGATCCTGATCCAGAACGGGGAACTGGCCCAGGCCCGCAGCATGCTGGAGCAGACCGTCCAGGACTCCCCCTATTACCTGGAGGCCCACGACCTCCTCGCCCATACCCTCCAGAGCCTGGGCGAGCTGGATGCGGCTGCCCAGTCCCTGGAACACGCCGCCAAACTGTCCCCCAATTCCGTGGCCCGGCAGAAGAGCCTGGGGGAGGTTTCCCTCAAGCTGGGCCGCCTGGAGCACGCCGAAAAAGCCTTCCGCAAGAGCGTAAACCTGGGGGAGAACTCGGTATTGAAGGCCCCCGACGCCTATATCGGCCTGGCCAAGACCTGCAGTGCCAAGCAGGACCCGGTGGAGGCCCTCAAGGTGCTCGGCGACCTCTACAAGAATTTCAACGACGACCAGACCCGGCTGAAATCCATGGCCATGGAGGGCATCGTCCACCACGAGAACGGCAACCCCAAGCGGGCCCAGGAACTGGCCGCCACCCTGGAGGACCAGGTGGCGGCGGGGGGAACCGTCGGGGCCGAACAGGCGTCCCTGGAAGTGGCCCGTCTGTTCCTGGCTACCGGGAAGCAGGACCTGGCCGTGGAAATCCTCCAGAAGGAGGTACGGAACAACCCTGACAGCGTGGAACTCGCCAATGAGGTCAAGGCCATCTTCACCGGCGCCGCCATGGGCGAGGAGGGTGCTGCCCTGGTCGAGTCTTCCCGCCAGGAGGGCATGAAGCTCATGAACCAGGGGGTGCTGCTCCTGCGGGACGGGCGCTACGAGGACGCCATCGCCGCCATGCGGGAGGCCCGCCAGGCCATGCCCGCCAATGTGCGGGTGCTGTTCAACCTGGCCTACGTCCTGGTCACTGCCATGCAGAAGACCGGCGTCGTCCAGGAACTGGTGGACGAGGCCGCGGAGGTGCTCCAGGCCGCCAACCACCTGTTGCCCGGCCAGGCTCGCTACGGCCAGCTGAACGCCGTCCTGCAATCCCTGGCCAAGGCCGAGATCCAGTAAGGTTTCGGGAAGGAAACCGATGCGTCTCGACAAGTGGCTGTGGGCCGCCCGTTTCTTCAAGACCCGCAGCATCGCCAGCGATGCGGTGGACGGGGGCAAGGTCAAGGTGAACGGCGCCAACGCCAAGCCCGCCAAGGACGTGAAGGTGGGCGACCGCCTGCTCATCCGCGCCGGAGAGCAGGATTGGGAAGTGGTGATCCAGGGCCTGAACGAGCAGCGCCGTCCGGCCTCCGAAGCCCAGCTCCTCTACCGGGAAACGCCGGAGAGCATCGAGCGGCGCACCAAGGCGGCGGAACTCAAAAAAATGGCCCCCATGCCGGGGGCCGAAGAGAAGGGACGCCCAACCAAGCGGGACCGGCGCCAGTTGGACCGGTTCCGCGACGGTTAGACGACCCTGACCGCCATCAACAATCAAACTGCATAAGGCCGGTGCAGCCAGTTGCGCACCACGTCCACGTCCCGCTGGGGCAGGTAGGCGAACTCGGCCATCGCATCCTCCACCACCGTCTGGGCCACCCAGTGGGGCACAGCCTTGGTGGTGAGCATGTGGAAATACCAGGCGAGGGGATAGCCCGCCTCCCGGTCGAAGGCCTGGAGGGCCGCCTGCAGCTTCAGGCCCCGGGTGCCGCTGGCCGCACCGAAGACGGGCGGATCGCCGGCCCGGGTGGCGATGGGCTGGGCCCGGAAAATGGGCTGCTGGTAACGGTCCAGGTGTTCCCGCAGGGCCAGGACCCAGTGGTTGCAGAAGGCGCTGGCCTGGCCGGCGCTGGTGGCCTGCCAGTCGTCCAGCAGGCGGTGCACCGGCGCCGGCTCCGGGCGCTGGGCCAGCATGCGCTGCAGGAAGGAACCCACGTGGGTCAGGCGCCGGAAGGCGTAGTGGGGCAGGCCGATGGGCTGGGCCTGGACGCCCTCCTGGCGCGGGTCGATCAGCTCTTCAAGGCTGGCAGGGATGGCCTCGCTGCCGCATAGCCGGTGGCCGCGCACCTCCTGCAAATCCTCGATCTCCAGTTGCAGGAAGTCCGCCGGACCTTCGCCGACGGTCGCCACCAGATAGTGGGTGCGGCCGATGATGCGGGTGGCGTAGAGTTCCTGGTCGGCCAGGTCGTCGTAGAGGTGGCCGAAATCCCCGTTGCGCTCCTCCAGGGCTGCTTCCGCCCAGGCTTCCAGGTTGTCGGCGACGCGTTCCCCGGCCGGAGTCACCACGCCCCCCAGGCGATACCAGCCGCCCCGCTCGAAGACGTGGCGGAAATGCCAGTCCGGGGCAGCCTTGGCCAATTCCTTGACCAGGGCAACCGGGCCGGCGGAAACGGGCGCCCGCACGGCAGCCTCGACGACGATCGGGGACAGGGTCTTGCAGTACTCGGACCAGGCGACAACTTCTTTCATGGCGATTCCTCAATGATTTGAAACGGTCGGCATACGGTCGGCCAGGCGCTCCCGGGCGGCTTCCCGGACTTCGGCCTCCGGGTCGTCCAGGAGGGGCGGCAGCTCATCGATAGGCACATTCCCGACCGCCGCCAGCCGCACCCACCATTCCGGGTCCCGGGCCAGGGTGGCGGCCAGGTCGGGCAGGGCCCGCTCGGCCACCATGGCCCGCACTTCGGGCTCCGGATCGTGGGCCAGGGCGGGCAGGGCGAAGGGCGGCAGGCGCTGGGCCAGGACTTTGCGCACTTCCCGTTCCGGGTCGCCGGCGAGCTTCAGGAGCTTGCCGTGGGGCAGGCGGCGGGCGACGGTGGCCCGGACCCGGTAGTCCGGGTCGTCCATGAGCCGGGGCAGCAGGTCGTCCGGCAGGCGGGCGGCCACGGCCAGGCGCACCTCCCGGTCCGGGTCGTGGAGCATGGCCGCCAGGCGCTCGGCCGGCAGGCGGTCGGCCACCACCCGGCGGACGATCTCGTCCGGGTCATGGGACAGGGCCTCGATGCGCTCCAGGGGGGCGTAGCGGGCGGCGATGGCGCGGCGCTCCCAGTAGATGTCTTCCAGGTAGGAACCCGCCTCTTCCCGGTTGCAGCGGAAGAAGCGGTCGATCTGGCGGCCGTTGTGGGCCCGCACGCAGATGTCCCCGGGGCGGCAGCGGCCGGAAATCAAGCGGTCTCCGGCGTGGGCGCAGCCCAGACAAAGGCCGTCCGGGAGCGGGCAGGGTTGGTCATTCATCGTCCTTGGCGGCGATGACGATGCCGCTGGCGGCTTCGAAGTCGGAGGTGAGCGACAGGCAGTGGCCGCCGCAGCTGGAAACCAGGTAGAACTCGTGGCTGTCGGTTTCCAGGGCGGGGGTAAGGCGGGCGTTCACATCGTCCGCCGCGCATTCGCTGATGGACACCCCGGGAAAGGCGGCCCGCAGGCTGGCCAAGGCGGGATTGATGCAGGCGGCCTCGGCCACCTGGGCGAGGAGGGCGGGGGTGACGGCGCTCATGCCTCTTCCTCCATTGCCTCGAATTTGGCCAGGGTCGCGGCGGGCAGGCCCATGATGCGGGCGAGCCAGGGGGGCGGGGTGGTGAGCCGGCTTTGCAGGTCGGCCAGGAGGGACCGGGCAAGGCCGCCGGCGGGTTTCTTCAGGGGATGGACCCCGGCCCGCACCACCTTGGCGGCGGCCGGGCCGCCGATGGACTGGATGAAGAGAATCTGGCAATCGGCGATGACCGCGGCCCGGGCGGCGTTGCGGTCTTCCGCATCGTCGGCATCGAGGCCGGAGCGCACCGCCACCAGCTTCACGGCAGCCGGGGAAACCTGATAGATAAGAAAGCGCTCGCAGGAGCCGAAGTGGCCGTCCAGGTTCTCGCCGGAATTGGAGGCCACGGCGACCCGGATGGAGCCGGGCATGTCGCCCTCGGCACAGGGCTCGACGGGGGGCAGGTCGGTGGCCTGGCCACTCTCGCCCCACAGGATGCGGACAGCCTCCTTGAGGGTGTCGGGGCTTACCCCCACGGCGCAGTTCTCGTCGGCGTGGTCGCCGGCCAGGATGACCCGGAGGTCTTCCACGGTGATGTCGGCGAGCTTCTTCTCGGTGATGGGCGGCTCGATTTTCTCTGCCAGGGCGCCGACCAGGGCTCGGACGTCGAGACCCTCAAGGGTACGTGCCGCCAATGCGATGCGCAGGGCGGCTTCACGGGATGCGATGGGGGTTTCAGCCATGGCGGGCCTCCGGTCGGCGTTGGATGCAATAGGTTGCGAGGGCGGATCAGAGCGGCGAGATGGCGCCGGACGGACAGACGTTCACGCACATGGGCGAATCGTTTTCGCCGTCGCACTCGGTACAGACGCTGGCGTCGATGGTGTAGAACACCTTGCCCTTCTTGATGGCCTTGGTCGGGCAGATCGGGCGGCAGTCGTCGCAGGCGGTGCACATGTCGGGATCGATAGTCATTGCCATGATGGATCTCCTTGGATGTTTCAGTCTTCCGCCGCGCCGACCCGCTTGGCCCGGACGGAGACGGGCAGGCGGGGGGGTTTGGCGATCGGGTCGATGTAGTAGCTGCCGCCGTTTTCCAGCTTCAGCTCGCCGCCCCATTTTTCCGGGGTGTCGAACTCGATGGATTCGATGGCGGCTTCCAGGTCCCGCTTGGGCAGGTAGAAGACCAGCCCGCCGGCAGCGTTCTGGCGAATCATGATGTTGGCCATTTGACTTCCTTAGCGGTCGGGGGAGGGGGCGAACCCCCTCCCGCTTACCTTAGCGAACCAGGTCGTGGTTGTAGTCGGTGACGCCCATCTGGCGGGTCTGGTCATCCAGGCGCTCGAGCACGGCGTTGGTCAGGGTGGTGAGGACGTACATGGCGCCCTCGTAGCCCAGCGTCGTGTTGCGGTGCAGGTGATGACGGTCGAAGATGGGGAAGCCCAGACGGATCAGGGGAACCTCGAACTCCTCGCCCTTGTGCAGGGTGTCGCGCTGGATGTACTTGCCGTAGCTGTTGCCGATGAGGAAATCCGGCTTGTCGGTGAAGCACAGGCTGCGCAGGTGCCACAGGTCGGCGCCCGGGTAGAGCTTGGCGCCGGCGCCGTAGGGGGAGGATTCCAGGACCTTCTTCATGGCCTTTTCCCAGCGCTTGCCGCCGTTGTGGCAGACGATGTGGGTGGGCTCGATGCCGAATTCCAGCAGGAGCTTGGTCAGGCCCAGCACGAAGTCCGGATCCCCGTAGAGAGCCATCTTCTTGCCGTGCAGCCAGGCGTGGGAGTCGGTCATCATGTCCAGGAGGCGGCCGCGCTCCTTGGCGATGGACTCGGGGATCTCCTTGCCGGTGATCTCGGAGACCTTCATCAGGAACTCGTCGGTCCATTCCACGCCCATGGGGATGTTGGTCTTGGGCACTTCATGGTTCCAGGTGTTCTCGACGTATTTCTTAGTCTTGTCGAGGGACAGGGGCTGGACCAGGAAGGTGGTGTGGGCGTTGGGGGCGTCCTTCACCTCGTCGATGGTGGTGCCGCCGGCGTACATGCGGAATTCGCCGTCGGCCGGGGTGTCCAGCACCTCTTCCGGATCGGAGAGCATGGTGTAATCCACGCCCATTTCCTTCAGGTAGCGCTTGATGACCCGGTAGTTGCCCAGGTAGGTCTCGAAGCCCGGCACGATGTTGATCTTGCCGTTGGACCCGACCACCTTGCCCTCCATGTTGTTGAGGGTGAAGTAGCGCAGGATGCCTTCTTCCATGTTGTCCCAGCCGGTGATGTGGGAACCGACGAAGGACGGGGTGTGGGCGAAGGGGACCGGGAAGTCCTTGTCCAGGTAGCCCTCGTTCTTGGCGTTGTTGATGAAGGCGTTCAAGTCGTCACCGATCACTTCCGCGATACAGGTGGTGGACATGGCGATCATCTCGGCGCCGTAGAGGCGGGTGGCGTTGGCCAGGCCTTCATGGACGTTCTTCTGGCCGCCGAACACGGCCGCATCTTCGGTCATGGAGTCGGCGATGAAGGCGACCGGCTCCTTGAAGTGGCGGTTGAAGTAGGTGCGGAAGTAGGCCACGCAACCCTGGGAACCGTGGATGTACACCATGGTCTTGTGGAAGCCCAGGCCGCACAGGGAGGAACCCAGGGGCTGGCAGGCCTTGGCCGGGTTGATGGTCAGCGCTTCGCGCTTGAAGTTGAGGTCCTGGTACTCCTGGGTGGTGGTCCAGTTGAAGACTTCCTTCACCTTGTCGGCGTCGTGGCCTTCCTCGAACTGCTTCTTGCCCTTCAGGACGTCCTTGTACTCGTCGTTGCGGAAGAGCGGGAAGCAAGGCTTGATCTTATCTACGGTTTGCATCGTCATCTCCTTTGCCCGCACCACCAATCCGTGGATGCGGGCGAAAGTTTAGGAACAGGGTGCCAAACCTACTGCGCTTGGCATTTGGGGCTTGCGCGGTGCTCGCTTCCTCGACGTACCAAAGTACTGTCTCGTCGCTGTGCTCCGTGCGCGCCCCAACTGCCGGCGCTCGCTACGGTTTGGCTAAAGCTAGTCAGGCTGCCTTCTTCCAGGGGGCCTTCAGCATGGTCCAGCAGGGATTGTTCAGGGTCATGTCCATGTCCCGGGCGAAGATGGCGAAGCCGTCGGCGCCGTGGTAGGGACCCGAGTAATCCCAGGAGTGGAGCTGCCGGAAGGGCACGCCCATCTTGTGGAAGACGTACTTTTCCTTGATGCCGGAACCGATCAGATCCGGCTTCATGGCCTTCACGAACTCTTCGAATTCGTAGCCGGTCACGTCGTCGTAGATCAGGGTGGCGTCCTTAACGTCATGGATGGTGCGGTCGTAGTCGTCGTTGTGGGCGAACTCGTAGCCGGTACCGATGACTTCCATGCCCAGGTCCTCGTAGGCGCCGACCACGTGGCGGGGCCGCAGGCCGCCCACATAGAGCATGACCTTCTTGCCTTCCAGGCGGGGACGGTACTTGGCGATGACGGCGTCCATCATCGGGGTGTACTTGGCGATGACCTTCTCGGCGCCTTCCTTGATCTTGTCGTCGAAGTGGGCGGCGATGGCGCGCAGGGACTCCTTGATCTTGGTGGGGCCGAAGAAGTTGTATTCCATCCATGGAATACCGTACTTCTCTTCCATGTGGCGGGAGATGTAGTTCATCGAACGGTAGCAGTGCAGCAGGTTGAGCTTGACGTTCGGGGTGTTCTCCATCTCGGCCAGGGTGCCGTCGCCGGACCACTGGGCCACAACACGCAGGCCCATCTCTTCCAGCAGGATGCGGGAGGCCCAGGCGTCGCCGCCGATGTTGTAGTCGCCCAGGATGGCCACGTCGTAGGGGGTGGTCTCGTAGGCCTGGCCGTCACGGTTGGAGAGGATGTGGTCGCGCACGGAGTCGTTGGCGATGTGGTGGCCCAGGGACTGGGACACGCCGCGGAAGCCTTCGCAACGCACCGGGATGACCGGCTTGTTGATGGCGGCCTGGGCCTTCTTGGCCACCGCTTCGATGTCGTCGCCGATCAGGCCGATCGGGCATTCGGACTGGACGGAGATGCCCTTGTTGAGCGGGAACAGCATCTCGATCTCTTCGATCAGCTTGGCGAGCTTCTTGTCGCCGCCGAAGACGATGTCCTTCTCCTGGAAGTCGGAGGTGATGTTCAGTTCGCAGAAGGCATCGACGCCGGTGGTGCCGACGTAGTAGTTGCGGCGGCCGGCGCGGGCGT
>JBLNBI010000339.1:0-9173 GCA_050259815.1 Actinomycetota bacterium
GGGCTGCCGACCACACGGCCGCCCGGTCGGGGTCGAATTCGCCGGCATCGAGATGGCAGTGGGTATCGATGAAGGATGGGACGTTCTGGGTCATCGGACTCTTCCTTGCGGCCGATCATGGGGTCCGTCCGCCGGGCCGTCAAGCCACGGTCGGGATATCACCCCCGTCCGAAGCCGGGAGCGGCCCGGCAAGGCAGTTCCTTCCCTGGGTCCCGACCGGATTAGCCCTTTCCCCAAGAGGGGATTCGCCCCATCGCCGCCGCTACGGCGCCGATGCTGCAATGCTTCCCGACGTGATCCGGCCGGCAATGGCCGTCCGGCGGAGCTTTCCGGACAAGGCCCCGGCGCGGTGCGTCCCATAAACAGAAGGAGAAGAAAATGGAAATCCATAGCCTTGCACCCCGTTCCGCCGCCGGCAAGCCCCGGCGCCTGTTCCTCACCGTCCTTGCCGCCGCCCTGATGATCTGCGGCAGCCTGGTCCCCGCCGCCGCCCAGACCGCCGCCGGTGCTGCCCCGGACGCCGACTCCCTCTACATCGGCGACTCGGGCGACCACACCATCAAGCGCTTCGGCGCCGGCAGCGGAACCTTCCTGGGCAATTTCGTCACCCGGCCCACCACCGGCCTGAACACTCCCACCGGCCTGCTCTTCGATCCGGAGGGCGAGCTGATCGTCAACGACCAGAACGCGGGCACCTCCTCCACCGGGGAAATCCTGCGCTTCAGCGCCAACGGCGCCGAGCTGCCGCCCTTCGTGGCGAAGACTTCTCCCAACGCACCGGCGGTGCCCCGGGGCATCGTCTTCTGGGAAGGGAATTACTTCGTCGCCGATTTCAGCACCGATACCCAGCAGAACAAGAACAAACTGCCGGGCCCGGGCCGGGTTCTCAAGTACAACGGCGCTGGCCAACCGGTCGCCATCCTGCGTCCCGCCGCCGGGACCATCACCGGCGAGTTCCATCCCCGGGGCGTGGTCATCGGCCCGGACGGCCTGCTCTACGTATCCAACTACCCCGACCTGGCGACCGGGCTGGGCGGCCAGGTGCTGCGCTTCGACCCCACCAGCGGCGCATTCAAGGATGTCTTCATAAACAGCATCGGTGGCGCCACCCAGTCGTGCGGTTGCATCGACGAACTGAACCGGCCCGAGGGGCTGGTCTTCGGCCCCGACGGTAACCTGTACATCACCAGCTTCCGGGCCAATGCCCAGGACGACGACAAGATCCTGATCTTCGGGGGTCCTGCCGCCGGCGACTATGTCGGCAAGTTCGTCGGCCAGATCCAGCTCGATCAGGTGGGCGGTGCCCGGACCTATGCCCAGGCCCTGCTGTTCGGCCCCGGCGGCGCCCTTTTCGTGCCCATCACCACTACCGGCGAGGTGCGCCGCTATAACGTGGCGACAGGCAATTTTGACGTCTTCGTCCCGGTTGCCCCCCAAGGCGCCCTGGTCAACCCCTGGTACCTCACTTTCGGCAGGACCCGGCCTGGCACGCTGACCTATCCGAGCGCCCCGTAAGAGGCTGTTCAAGACCGGGCGGGGATTCCGACAAAGGGAAAATCAGGCTCCGCCCGGCGCCCGCTCATGAGGTCGGCCAAAGCCGCCCCCGAACCGCAGGCCATGGTCCAGCCCAGGGTGCCGTGGCCGGTGTTGAACCACAGGTTGGGATAAACCTTGCGCCCAATGATGGGCACGTTGGAGGGCGTGGCGGGCCGCAGGCCGGTCCACAGCTGGGGATCGCCCGCCGGCCGCAGGTCCGGGAAGAGCTGGCTGACCCGGCGCAGGAGGGCTTGGCAGCGGACGTGGTTCAGCTCCAGGTTGAAGCCGTTGAATTCCGCCGTGCCGGCGATGCGCAGGCGCTGCCCCAGGCGGGAAAAGACCAGCTTGTACTCGTCGTCGGTAAGGCTCACCGTGGGGGCGATGCTGGCCTCGGAAAGCGGAATGGTGGCCGAATAGCCCTTGGCCGGATAGATGGGGAGATAGACGCCGATGGGCTTCACCAGGAGGGGCGAATAGCTGCCCAGGCAGACCACGTAGGCGTCGGCGGTGAGGAGTTCGCTCCCCCGCCCGCCCTTCGCCACCACCCCGGCGATCTGGCCGCCGGCGGTGGCCAGTTGCTCCACCGTCATGCCGTAGCGGAAGGTGACGCCCAGTCCGGCGGCTTTCTCGGCCAGGTGGCGGGTGAATTTGTGGGCGTCCCCGGATTCATCCCCCGCCGTGTAGTCGCCCCCCACCAGCATATGGCGGATGCGAGCCAGGGCCGGCTCGATGTGGACGCAGCGTTCGGCGTCGATGGGTTCCCGTTCCAGGCCGAATTCGGCCATGAGCCTGGCGGCCTTCACCGCCCCGGCGAATTCGTCCTGGTCCGTGTAGATGTGCAGGATGCCCCGTTCCAGGTGGTCGTAGTCCAGCTCAACCTCCCGGCGCAGGGCCTGGAGGCAGGAGCGGCTGTAGAGGGCCAGGGAAACGATGGAATGGATGTTCGCCCGGGTGTTGCCGGGCAGGCACTGGACCAGGAAGCGCAGGATCCAGCGCCACAGGGCCGGGTCGAGGCGCCAGCGGAAGAGGAGCGGCGCATCCTCCCGCCCCAGCCATTTCAGGGCCTTGGGCAGGACGTGGGGATTGGCCCAGGGTTCGGCGTGGGAAACGGAAATCTGGCCGCCGTTGGCGAAGCTGGTTTCCAGGCCGGAGCCGGGCTGGCGATCCACCACCGTCACTTCGTGGCCGGCGCGGGCGAGATACCAGGCACTGGCCGTGCCGACGACGCCGGACCCGAGGACCAGTATCCTCATTCGGCCATGCCGCGGTCGCGGGTGATCCGGGTGACCTCGGGAATATGCCGCATCCCTCGCATGACCTGGGCCAGATGGACCCGGTTGGCGACCTGGATGGTGAAATTGAGGGAGGTGAAAAGGTGCTCCGGATGGGCATCCATGGCCACGTGCTCGATATTGGAGCCGGCCTCGGCGATGGCGGAGGCCACCTGGGCGAGGACGCCCCGGGTGTTCTTGACCTCCACCTTGATGCGCACGTCGAAGAGCTTGCCCTCGTCCGGCGCCCATTCCACGTCGATCCACTTCTGGGGATCGTTGGACTTGGATTTCCGGATCACCGGGCAGTCATGGGTGTGGATGACCAGGCCGTGGCCCTTCTTGATGGAGCCGATGATGGGGTCGCCCGGGATGGGCTGGCAGCAGCGGGCGAGCTGGATGGCGACGCCCTCGGTGCCGTGGATGGCGAGGGCGACGGTGCTTTCGGGGGCCGCCGCGTCGTCCCGGGCGAGCAGCCGGCGGGCCACCACGGAGGGCAGGCGCTTGCCCAGGCCGATGTCGCTATAGACCTCCTGGAGGGAGCGGTGGCCGCTGGCCTTGACCAGCTGCTCCCACACCTCCGGCGGGATGGTGGCGGGCACCACGCCCAGGGCCAGCAGCTCCTGGTTGAGGAGGCGTTCGCCCAACTCGGCGGATTCCTCGTTCTGCATGGTGCGCAGGAAATGGCGAATCTTGCTGCGGGCCCGGCCGGTCTTCACGTAGGACAGCCAGGAAGGATTCGGGCTGGCGTGGGGCGAGGTGATGATTTCCACCATGTCGCCGTTCCGGAGCACGGAACGCAGCGGCGCCAGCTCGTGGTTCACCCGGGCCGCCGTGCAGTGGTGGCCGATGTCGGTGTGCACCGCGTAGGCGAAGTCCACCACCGTGGCGCCCTGGGGCAGGGCCATGATCTTGCCCTTGGGGGTGAAGACGTACACCTCGTCCGGGAAGAGGTCGATCTTGACGTTCTCGAAGAACTCGGAGGAATCGCCGCTCTGCATCTCCAGCAGGGACTGGAGCCACTTGTGGGTCTTGATCTGGAGGTCGGCGCCGCTCTGCTCGGTGTCCTTGTAGAGCCAGTGGGCGGCGATGCCCTCCTGGGCCACGTGGTGCATTTCCTCGGTGCGGATCTGGACTTCCACCGGGGTGCCGTAGGGGCCGATGAGGGTGGTGTGCAGGGACTGGTAGCCGTTGGCCTTGGGGATGGCGATGTAGTCCTTGAACTTGCCCGGCACCGGCTTGTAAAGGGCATGGAGCGCGCCAAGGGCCAGGTAGCAGGTGGGCACGTTCTTCACCACCACCCGGAAGCCGTAGATGTCCAGGACCTGGGAGAAGGACAGGTGCTTCTCCTGCATCTTGCGGTAGATGGAGAAGAGGCTCTTCTCCCGGCCGAACACTTCCGCCTGGATGCCCGCGTCCCGCAGCTTGCCGTTGATGCTGTCCACGATCTTGGACAGCAGCTCCCGCCGGTTGCCCCGGGCCGCCTTCATGGCCTTGGCCAGGACATTGGCGCGCTGGGGATGGATGAGCTGGAAGGAGATGTCCTGGAGCTCCCGGTAGAGCTTGTTGAGGCCGAGGCGTAGCGCGATGGGCGCGTAGATTTCCAGGGTCTCGTTGGCGATACGGCGCCGCTTGTCCGGCCGGATGGCGGACATGGTGGACAGGTTGTGGTGGCGGTCGGCCAGCTTGATGAGCACCACGCGCAGGTCCCGCGCCATGGCCATCAGCATCTTGCGGAAGTTTTCCGCCTGGGCTTCCTGGTAGGAAGCGAATTCGATCTTGTCGAGCTTGGAAAGGCCGTCCACCAACTCGGCTACTTCCCGGCCGAAACGGTCGGTCAGCTCCCGCTTGGTGACCCCGGTATCCTCCAGCACGTCGTGGAGGAGGGCGGCCTGGACGGCTTCCGCGTCCATGCGCCATTCGACCACGGCGCCCGCCACCGCCAGGGGGTGGGTGATATAGGCTTCGCCGGAAAGGCGCTTCTGGTTGGCGTGGGCCTTCGCCGCGCAGGCGTAGGCGTCCTGGATGCGCTCTACCTCGGCAGGGGTAAGGTAGTCGAGGCTGTCGAGGAAGACCCGGTAGGCCGGGTCATCCGTGGGAAGGGGCGAAGAGGGGGGAGGCAACGGGGCATCCATCCGGCTTCACCACCCTTCTCCGATTACGCCTGGCCGCGGTTCAGGACTTCCAGACCCACCTTGCCGATGGCCATCTCGCGCAGGGCGACGACGGTCGGCTTGTCCTTCTCGGGGTCCACCAGGGGGGTGGCGCCGTTGGCGATCTGGCGGGCGCGGAAAGTGGCGGCCAGGGTCATCTGGAAGCGGTTGGGAATCCTTTTCAGGCAGTCGTCGACGGTGATGCGAGCCATTGCAAACCTCGGAATTCGTTAATTAGTGCTGAAATCAGCAGATCAGTCGGTCGAACAGGGCGGCGTGGCGAATCCGCTGGGCCTTCAGGCGCAGTCGGGAAGCGCGCAGGATGGAGCGCAAATCGTCCAGCGCCCGCTCCAAATCGTCGTTAATAATAGCATAGTCAAATTCGCCCACATGCCGCATCTCGGCCTGGGCTGCGGCCAGGCGGCGGTCGATGACCTCCCGGCTGTCGGTACCCCGGCCGGTGAGCCGGCGCTCCAGTTCCTCCAGGGACGGTGGCAGGATGAAGATGCCGATCGCTTCCGGGAAGATGCCCCGCACCTGCTGGGCCCCCTGCCAGTCGATCTCCAGCAGCACGTCGCTGCCGCCGGCCATCTTGTCGCTGATCCAGCGCTTGGAGGTACCGTAGAAGTTGCCATGGACTTCGGCCCACTCCAGGAAATCCCCCCTGTCGATCATGGAACGGAAGGTTTCCACCGGAACGAAATGATATTCCCGGCCGTTTTCCTCGCCGGGACGCGGCGCCCGGGTGGTATAGGAAATGGACAGACAGACTTCGCTCTCGTTCGCCAGGAGGCGGCGGACCAGGGTGGTCTTCCCCGCCCCGGAGGGAGCTGCGACGATGTAGAGGGTGCCGGACATGGTGCCTTATTCCAGATTCTGGATCTGTTCCCGCATTTGCTCGATGAGCAGCTTCATTTCCATGGAAGCCTGGGAAACTTCGGTCACCGCCGACTTGGAGCCGAGGGTGTTGGCCTCCCGGTTGAGCTCCTGCATGAGGAAGTCCAGGCGCTTGCCGCAGGAGCCGCCGTGCTTGATGACCCGCTCCACCTCGTCCAGGTGGGCGGTGAGGCGGGAAAGCTCTTCGGCCACGTCGATGCGGGTGGCGAATACGGCCACTTCCTGGAGGACCCGGTCGTCGCTAACCGAATTGATGGCTTCCATGAGGCGCTGTTTGAGCTTCTCGGTAAACAGCGCCTGAGCCTCGGGAATGCGCGGCGCCACCGCCTTGACGATTTCCCGCATGCGGGCCACCCGCTCCAGGATCATGGCGCCCAGCTTGTCGCCTTCCCGTCCCCGGGTGGCGGTGAATTCGGTGAGGGCTTCCCGGGCCATTTCGAGGACGGCGGCAGTGAGGGCCGCGAAATCCACCGCCTGCTCGCCGAAGATGCCTGGCCAGCGCAGGACCTCGTTCACCGACAGGGGATTGGCGTGGGGCATCTGGGAGCGCACCTGGGCATCCAGGCTCTGCAGGGAGGTCAGCAGCTCGTGGTTGATGACCAGCTGGTCGGCCCGGGCGGCGGCGGCATTGTAGGACAGGCGACACTCCACCTTGCCCCGGGACAGGCGGCCGGCCAACAGTTCCCGCAGGGGCATTTCCAGGGCGCGCAGCTCCTCGCCGATGCGGAAATGAAAGTCCAGGTAGCGGGAATTGACGCTTTTGAGTTCGAGATGCAGCGTTCCCCGCTCGAAATCGCGGGTTTTGGCTGCGTAGCCGGTCATGCTGTAGATCATGGCGAAAAAGGCGGACTCGGCTTTACAGCCGGGGCGGCAGCCCTGAAAATGGTTGGAATTGCGATCATACCTGCGACCTCGATGGCGCAACAAGCCAACCACGCCCTGCCGAACGGATACCAGCTCGAGGAATACCTGATCGAGCGCCAGCTCTCCCTGGGCGGTTTTTCCATTGTCTACCTGGCCAACGATCCTCGGGGCCGGCAAGTTGCCATCAAGGAATATCTTCCCAACAGCCTGGCCCTGCGGGGCGAGGGGGAAATCAAGCCGATCATCACCCCGGAGCACCAGGGCGCCTTCCGCTACGGCATGAAGTGCTTCTTCGAGGAGGGCCGGGCGCTCGCCCGCCTGTCCCACCCCAACGTCATCGGGGTGCTGAACTTCTTCCGGGCCAACGACACCGTCTACATGGTCATGGAATATGAGCATGGCCGCACTCTGCAGGAATTCATCCAGAAGCATCAGGGCCACATTTCGGAGCGTTTCATCCGCGGCGTCTTCACCCGTATGCTGAACGGCCTGCGGGAAGTCCATGCCCACAAGCTGCTGCACCTGGACCTGAAGCCCTCCAACATCTACCTGCGCACCGACAATACGCCGGTGCTCATCGATTTCGGCGCCGCCAGGCAAACCCTGGCCACCGACCAGCCCATGCTGAAGCCCATGTACACCCCGGGCTTCGCCTCGCCGGAGCACTACCACACCCGCAAGGACCTGGGCCCCTGGAGCGATATCTACAGCGTCGGCGCCTCCATGTACGCCTGCCTGGCCGGCAGCGCCCCCCAGGCCGCCGACCAGCGCCTGGAAAAGGACCAGCTGGCCCCGGCCATGGTGCGCTGGGCCGGCCAGTATTCGGACCGCCTGCTGGAAATCATCGACTGGTGCCTCAAGCTGGACCATATGGAGCGCCCCCAGAGCGTTTTCGCCCTGCAGAAGGCGCTGATCGCCGCCCTTACCCCGACCCCGCCCGCGACCACGCCCAGCTGGCTTGAGCGCGTCATGGGCAAACTGAAGAAATCCGCCGCCAAATGAGATTCACCATCTACCAGGAAAGCCGCCAGGGCGGCCGCGAAAACAACGAAGACCGGATCGCCTACTGCTATTCCCGGGAGGCGCTCCTCATGGTGGTCGCCGACGGCATGGGCGGTCACTTCTACGGCGAGATCGCCTCCCAGATCGCGGTCCAGACCCTGACCGACACCTTCCAGCGGGAAGCTGCCCCGTCCCTCGACGATCCGTTCCGCTTCCTGCAGAAGGGCATCACCAACGCCCACCACGCGATCATCGACTATTCCAACAAGCACAAGCTGAAGGATTCCCCCCGCACCACCTGCGTGGCCTGCATCATCCAGGACAACATCGCCTACTGGGCCCACGTCGGCGACTCCCGCCTTTACCTCATGCGCAACGGCAAGGTGGTCGCCCAGACCCGGGACCATTCCCGGGTGCGGCTGTTGATCGAGGAGGGGGTCATCAGCGAAGCCCAGGCCGCCACCCACCCGGACCGCAACAAGATCTACAGCTGCCTGGGCAGCCACGATCAGCCGCCGGAAATCGACTTCTCCCGGAAGACCCTGCTGGAGAAGGGCGACTGCCTCCTGCTTTGCACCGACGGCCTGTGGGGCGTGCTGTCCGGCGAAATCATGGCCGTAGCCCTGAAGGGCAGCAACCTCATGAACACCGTGCCCACCTTGCTCACCCAGGCAGAGAACAAGGCCGGCGCCCATGGCGACAACCTCTCGGTGGTCGCCGTACGCTGGGAAGAGAGCTACCACGACGAGGCCCAGAGCTCCGTCTCCACCCAGACCATGGCCCTCAACGAGGTCACCACCCGCTTCGACGAATTCGGCCGCAACCCGGGCTACAAGACGGAACTCTCCGACGACGAGATCGAGAAGGCCATCGCGGAAATCCGGACCGCCATCGACAAGTACAACCCCAAGAAATAAGGAATACCCAATGCGCCCAAGCCAGCGCCAGCCGGACGAGCTCCGTGCCGTCCGCATCACCCGCAATTTCACCCGCCACGCCGAAGGCGCCGTGCTCATCGAGATGGGCGACACCAAGGTGCTGTGCACCGCCTCGGTGGAAGAGTCCGTGCCCCCCTTCCTGCGGGGCAAGGGCAAGGGTTGGGTGACCGCCGAGTACGGCATGCTGCCCCGCTCCACCCATACCCGCACCGTCCGGGAAGCCGCCAAGGGCAAGCAGACCGGCCGCACCCAGGAAATCCAGCGCCTCATCGGCCGGTCTCTCCGCGCCGTCACCGACCTGGCCGCCCTGGGCGAACGCCAGATCACCCTGGACTGCGACGTGCTCCAGGCCGACGGCGGTACCCGCTGCGCCTCCATCACCGGCGCCTGGATCGCCCTCTACGACGCCTGCGAGAAACTGGTGGCCGCCGGCAAGCTGCCCGCCAACCCGGTGCGCGACCACGTGGCCGCCATCTCGGTGGGCATCTTCCAGGGCACCCCGGTCCTCGACC
>JBLNBI010000340.1:0-4213 GCA_050259815.1 Actinomycetota bacterium
ATCGCCGGCACCGCCTGGAAATCCGGCGCCGACAAGGGCGCCACCGGCCGGCCAGTCCCCCTCCTCACCCATTTCCTGCTGAAGCGGGCCGGCAAGCTCAATTGACCCAGGTTTTCTTCTATCACGGGGCGCCGGACAAGCTGGCCGCCGCCTGCTCCCTTCTCGGCAGGGCCTGTGCCCAGAAGAAGCCGGTCCTGGTCTATGCCCCCCAGCCCGACGTGGCGGGGATGCTGGATCGGCTCCTGTGGACCCAATCCGCCCTCGGCTTCACGCCCCATTGCCGGGCCGATTCGCCGCTGGCCCCGGAAACTCCCATCCTCATCGCCGACTCCCTGGAGCAGATTCCCCAGGACGACCGTCTGATGAACCTGGGCCCGGCCGTACCCCCCGGTTTTTCCCGCTTCCAGAGCCTGATCGAAGTGGTCGGCCAGGAGGAGGACGACCGCCTCGCCGCCCGGGATCGGGTGAAGTTCTACAAGGACCGGGGTTACGAGGTCCGCTACTTCGACCTGTCGGAAAGCTGAAATGGACGACCTGGACGACAGCAACCTGAGTTCCGTGGTCGCCCGGGCCGATGCCCTGATGCAGCGGCGGCGCCAGGCCGCGACGCCCGCCGCGGAAGAGCTGCCGGTCCTGACCGAAGTAGTCGATCCCGATGCTGACCTGCCGGTGCTGACCCTGGAAGATGCCGTCGAAATCCCCGCGGCCGAGACGGAAGCGGCTGTGCCACCGCCTCCTTCCGAGCCGGCCCCGCCGGACCCGGCCGTCCTGGAAATCCTCGCCCACGAACTCGCCCGCCGCCTGGGAGAGCGCCTCACGGCGGAAATCCCGGTCCTGGTGGAAGCGGCAGTCCAATCCCTCCTCCCCGGACTGACCCAGGAACTCCGCCGCGGCCTGGCCGACACCACCGAAGAAGCCATCCGCGATTTCCTTGCCGAACGGGAGCGGCTGGCCAAGATCCAGCGCCGAGACTGAGCCATGGCCAATTTTCTGACTTACGAACAGGACGGACCGGTCGTCACCCTAACCCTCAACCGCCCGGAAACCCGCAATGCCCTGACCGGCCCCGAGGAATGGGACGCCGTAGTCGGCGCCTGTGAACGGGTGCAGCGGGACGACGGCGTCAAGGTGGTGATCCTCACCGGCGCCGGCAGCGCCTTCTGCGCCGGCGGCAACGTCAAGGATTTCCGGGACAAGCAGGGCCTCGCCGCCGGCACCCCGGCCGACGTCCGGGAAAACTACCGGCGCGGCATCCAGGCCATTCCGCTGGCCTTCCATCGCCTGGACGTACCGACCATCGCGGCGGTGAACGGCCCGGCCATCGGCGCCGGCTGCGACCTGGCCTGCATGTGCGACATCCGCATCGCCTCCGATAATGCCCGGTTCGCCGAAAGCTTCGTGAAACTCGGCCTCATTCCCGGCGACGGCGGCGCCTGGCTGCTGCAGCGGGTGGTGGGTTATTCCAAGGCAGCGGAACTGGCCTTCACCGGCGACCTGCTGGATGCCCGGGAAGCCGAACGGATCGGTCTCGTTGCCCGGGTGGTGCCTGCAGACTCCCTGCTCGCCGAAGCAAAGGCCCTGGCCAACCGCATCGCTGCCAATCCGGGCCAGGCCCTGCGCATGACCAAGCGCCTGCTGCGGGAAGCGCAGACCAGCCGCCTGGACACCCTGCTCGAACTGGCTGCCGCCTACCAGGCACTGACCCATCATTCGGCCGAGCACGACGAAGCGGTCAGCGCCTTCCTGAACAGCAAAAAGTAACCCGCCTCCTCCGCCCACCGGAGGGTGGGGCATTTGCGGAGCGGGCGAGGACTGTCTGAGGGCCACAGGCCCGAGTTCCGCAGCCCGACGGAGCGAATGCCCCGCCCGACGCGTCGAGCCCCCTAAATCTCCCGCCCCGGATGCACCATATCCCCCGGCCGCACCCAGCGGTCGAAATCCTCGGCGCTGACATAGCCTAGCGCCAAGGCCGACTCCTTCAGCGTACTCCCGTCCTTCTGGGCCTTCTTGGCGATCTCCGCCGCTCGGTCATAGCCGATATGGGGCGTGAGGGCCGTCACCAGCATCAGAGAGCGCTCCAGCAGTTCGGCAATCCGCTCCTGCCGGGCCTCGATGCCCCGGGCGCAATGCTCCTCGAAGCTCCCCATGCCGTCAGCCAGCAGCCGTACGCTTTGCAGGAAGGCATGGGCGATCAGGGGCTTGAAAACATTGAGTTCGAAGTTACCCGACGCGCCGCCGAAATTGATAGCCACGTCGTTGCCGAAAACCTGGCAGCAGGCCATGGTCAGCGCCTCGCTCTGGGTGGGATTCACCTTGCCCGGCATGATGGAACTGCCCGGCTCGTTCTCCGGGATAGCCAGTTCCCCCAGGCCGCAGCGGGGCCCGGAGGCCAGCCAACGGATGTCGTTGGCCATCTTCATGAGGGCGGCGGCCAGGGTCTTGAGGGCTCCATGGGCGCCCACCAGGGCATCGTGACCGGCCAGGGCAGCGAACTTGTTGCCGGCGCCCTTGAAGGGCAGGCCGGTGCGCCGGGCCAACTGGGCGGCCACCCGGTCGCCAAAGGCCACGTGGGTGTTGAGCCCCGTCCCCACCGCCGTGCCGCCCACCGCCAGTTCATAAATAGCCGGCAGGGCGGCGGTGACGGCCATCTCGGCGTGGTAGAGCTGGGCCACGTAGCCGGAAAATTCCTGCCCGAGAGTGAGGGGCGTCGCATCCTGGAGATGGGTGCGTCCGATCTTCACCACCGACGCGAATTCACCCGCCTTCTCCGCCAGGGTGGAACGCAACCGGATCAGGGCCGGCAACAACCGCTCCGACAGCGCCAGGGCCGCCGCCACATGCATGGCCGTGGGAAAGATATCGTTGGAGGATTGCCCCAGGTTCACTTCGTCGTTGGGATGCACCCGCCGCCCCTCGCCCCGGGGGCCGCCGAGGATTTCGGAGGCCCGGTTGGCCAGGACCTCGTTCATGTTCATATTGCTCTGGGTGCCGGAACCCGTCTGCCAGACAGACAGGGGAAACTCCTCGGGATGCTGCCCCGCCAACACCTCGTCAGCCGCCTCAATGATGGCATCCGCCTTGTCCAGGGCCAGCAGCCCCAGCTCTCCATTCACCCGGGCACAGGCCCGCTTGACCAGGGCCAGGGCCTGGATCAGTTCCCCCGGCATGCGCTCAGTGGAAATATGGAAATGTTCCAGGGAGCGCTGGGTCTGAGCGCCCCACAGGCGCTCGTCCGGCACTTCGATGGGACCGAAGCTGTCCTTTTCGACTCGGGGAGCGGGCATGGCGATCTCCTGGCTTCTGAACGGATGGCTGGCCCCCACGGTCAACGAGAAAAGCCGG
Source organism: Actinomycetota bacterium (assembly GCA_050259815.1). GTDB lineage: Bacteria > Pseudomonadota > Gammaproteobacteria > Burkholderiales > Rhodocyclaceae > JAGTRP01. The sequence goes on from JBLNBI010000340.1 coordinate 3,343, forward strand.
AGGCAAGCCATGTCCCATAACCTGTTGAATACATTGCGGCCTTTCCAATTCGAGTCGGGAGCCGCCGGCAAGTTCTATTCCCTGCCCGCCCTGGGGGAGGCGCTGGGAATCCCGGTCTCCCGGCTGCCAATCTCCATCCGCATCGTCCTGGAATCCGTGCTGCGCAACTGCGACGGGCAAAAGATCACCGAGGCCCATGTCCGGGAGCTGGCCGGCTGGCAGCCCAACGCCCCCCGCACGGCGGAAATTCCCTTTACGGTGGCCCGCATCCTGCTCCAGGACTTCACCGGCGTGCCGCTCCTCTGCGATTTGGCGGCCATGCGCAGCACCGCCGAGCGCCAAGGCCGGCAAGCGGAGGCCATCGAGCCTCTGGTGCCCGTGGACCTGGTCATCGACCACTCGGTGCAGGTGGACCACTACAACCTGCCCAACGCCTTCGCCCTCAACATGGAGCTGGAATTCAAGCGCAATACCGAGCGCTACCGCTTCATCAAATGGGCCATGCAGGCCTTCGACACCCTGCGGGTGGTGCCGCCGGAAATCGGCATCGTGCACCAGGTGAATCTGGAATACCTGGCCCGGGGCGTCTGGGAGAGGGACGGCATCTACTACCCTGACACCCTGGTGGGCACCGACTCCCACACCACCATGATCAACGGACTGGGGAGCGTCGCCTGGGGCGTGGGCGGCATCGAGGCAGAAGCCTGCATGCTGGGCCAGCCCTTCTACTTCCTCACGCCGGATGTGGTGGGCGTGCATCTCCAGGGCGAGTTGCCGGCGGGCACCACCGCCACCGATTTGGTGCTGCACATCACCGAGACCCTGCGCAAACTCAAGGTGGTGGGGAAATTCGTGGAGTACTTCGGGGAGG
>JBLNBI010000341.1:0-3808 GCA_050259815.1 Actinomycetota bacterium
CGTTATCATGATGCCCCAGTGGTTCTTCCATGAGGCGGGCATCGACGTGCGCCGGGACCTGGTCAACCAATACGTGGGTTCCCAGGAGTCCTCCATCATGAACGTCTATCTCGGCAAGACCGTGGCCGGCGCCACCTGGCCGCCGCCCTGGCGGTCCTTCGTCAGGGAACATCCGGATATCGCCGCCCAACTGGAGGTGAAATGGGAGACGCCGTCTCTGGTCAATAACGGCCTGGTAGTCCGGGCCGACGTGCCGCCGGAGACCGTCCGCCGCGTCCGGGAGCTGCTGCTCCGCCTGCCGGAAAGCGAGGAGGGCAGGGCTCTCCTGGCGTCCCTGGAGCTGAGCCGTTTCGAAGCCGCCGACGAGGCCTCCTTCCAGCCCGTGAAGGACTTCCTGGAGCGCTTCGAGCGCCAAATCCGTCCCGCCAAGGAGCAGTGATGACCCGTTTCGTTTCCCGGGCCCTGTCCATCCGCACCCGGCTGGTGGTGGGCGTGGCCCTGCTCTACGCCCTGCTGGTCGGGGTCTTCGTGGTCGATCTGGTGCAGCGCCAGCAGGAATTCCTCCACAAGGAGCAGATCGAGGATGTGCTGGGTCTGTCCAAGGGCATGGCCCAGGCCGGTGCTTCCGCCGTGCTTTCCGGCGACGTGGTGGGGCTGCAGGAAGTGCTCTCTGCCGTGACCCGGACCCGGGAGATGCGCTACGGCTTCGTGGTGGACGACGAGGGCAAGGTATTGGCCCACACCGACCGGCTCCAGGTGGGCCGCTACGTGGCCGACCCGGTCAGCCTGGCGCTCCAGGACGGCTCTCCGGAAGCCCGGGTCCTGGTGGATACGCCCAGCCTCATCGACGTGGCCGCACCGGTATTGGAGGAAGGGCGCCGGGTGGGTTGGGTGCGCATCGGCGTCGGCCAGGATTCCACCCGCGCCGCCGTCGCCAACGTGGTCCGCAACGGCCTCGTCTATGCCCTCATCGCCATCTTCCTGGGCGCCGCCTTCGCGGCCTGGGTGGGACGCCAGCTGACCCGGGGCCTCTACGGCCTCCTGCAGGTGGCCGAGGCCACCCGGGACGGCGAGCGCAACCGCCGGGCCGACGTCCGAGGCCAGGACGAGATCGGCGTCCTGGCTGCCGCTTTCAACGCCATGCTGGACCGGCTGGCGGAGAGCGAGAAGGGCCTCCAGCGCTTGAACGACGAGCTGGAGGAGCGGGTCGCCACCCGCACCGCCGATCTGACGGCCGCCCACGAGGAGCTGGGCAAGAGCGAGGCCCTGTTCCGGGGCATCCTGGAGTCCTCCGCCGATGCCATCCTCCTGGTCAACGAGGAGGGGGAAATCATCCTGGCCAATGCCGAGTGTTCCAAGGTCTTCGGCTACGAGCGCCATGAGCTCCTCGGCAAGCCGGTGGAAATCCTCATCCCCGAGCGCCTGGGGGACCACGTCGCCAAGCGGGAGCAGTACCGCCAGTCTCCCAGCATCCGCCCCATGGGAATCGGGCGCGAGGTGTTGGGCAAGCGCCGGGACGGCGTCGAATTCCCGGCGGAGGTCCGCCTCAGCCCGTTGCGGACCGAGGCGGGGCTGATCGTTTCCGCCATCGTCCGCGACGTGACCGAACGCCACCAGGCGGAGGAGCGCCTGCGGGAAAGCGAGCGCCGCTACCGGCAGCTCCTGGAAAACCTGCCCCACCGGATTTTTTCCAAGGACCGCAATTCGGTCTTCCTGGCCGCCAATCCGGCCTTCGCCCGTCCTTTCGGCCTCACCCCGGAGCAGGTGGTGGGCCGTACCGACCGGGATTTCCAGGATGCCTCCCGGGCCGAGCGCATCCTGGCCCTGGACCGGGAGGTCATGTCCACCGGCCGGCGCCTGGAACTCGACGAGGATCTGATCATCGACGGCGAGCCGCGGACCTTCCATACCATGAAGGCGCCGGTGTTCGACGGCCAGGACAATATAGTCGGCCTCCTGGGCATCTCCTGGGACATCACCGACCGCAAGCGGGCCGAGAACGCCCTGACCGAGGCCACCCGCAACGCCGAAGCGGCCAACCGGGCCAAGAGCGAATTCCTGGCCAACATGAGCCATGAGATCCGCACCCCCATGAACGCGGTCATCGGCCTCGCCCACCTCCTCGGCCAGACCCGGCTCGATATCCGGCAGCGGGACTACCTGGACAAGATAGCCAGTTCGGCCAACGCCCTCCTGGCGCTCCTGAACGGCATCCTGGACCTTTCCAAGGTGGAGGCGGGCAAGCTGGAGCTGGAAGGCCGGCCCTTCCGCCTCGACCAGCTGCTGCGGGATCTCGCCACAATCCTGTCGGCCAATGCCCAGCACAAGGACATCGAAGTCCTGTTCAACGTCGATCCCGCCGTGCCGGACGAACTGGTGGGGGATGCCCTGCGCCTCAACCAGGTGCTCATCAACCTGGCCGGCAATGCCATCAAATTCACCGAGCATGGGGAGGTGTTGGTGTCGGTCCAGGTGGCGGAGGAATCCGCCGACGGGGTGGCGTTGCGCTTCTCCATCCGGGATACGGGCATCGGCATTACCCCCGAGCAGCGGCAGCACCTCTTCCAGGCCTTCGCCCAGGGCGACAGCTCCACTTCCCGCCGCTTCGGCGGCTCCGGCCTTGGACTGGCCATTTCCGGCCGCCTGGTCGCCCTGATGGGCGGCGAACTGGCGGTGGAGAGCGAACCCGGGCAGGGGAGCGATTTCCACTTCATCGCCCGCTTCGGCCGGGCAGCCGCCAGCCCGGAACCGGCCCTGTCCCCGGGGCGGATTCCCAGTCACCTGCGGATACTGGTGGTGGACGACAATCCCACCGCCCGCATGGTCATGGAAAAACTGGTGGGTACTTTCGGCTGGCAGCCCGATCTCGCCGCCTCCGGGGAGGAGGCGCTGAAACGCATGGAAGCGGCGGGCGAGCCCTACGACATCGTCCTCATGGACTGGAAAATGCCCGGCATGGACGGCCTAGAAACCAGCCGGCGAATCCGGGAATCCACCCGGGAAGGGCCTCCGCCGGTCATCATCGTGGTCAGCGCCTACGGCCGGGAGATGATTCTGCGCCAGGCCGCGGAAACCGAGGTGGATGCCCTGCTGGTCAAGCCGGTGACCGCCTCCATGCTCATGGATGCCGTGGCCGATATCTTCGGCGCCACCCCGGCCAAGCCCGAAGACCTGGCGTCCTCCGGACCCGGCCCCCGCCCCCTGGCCGGTCTGCGGCTCCTGGTGGCGGAAGACAACGCCATCAACCGCCAGGTGGCGTCCGAGATGCTCACCCAGGCCGGCGCCCAGGTCACCCTGGCCTACGACGGCGCCGAGGCGGTTCGCCGCTTCCAGGCCCAGGGCCATGCCTTCGATGCCGTCCTGATGGACATCCAGATGCCGGAAATGGACGGCTACGCCGCCACGGCGGCCCTGCGCGCCCTGCCGGAGGGGAAGCGCATCCCCATCATCGCCATGACCGCCAACGCCATGGCCTCCGACCGGGAACGCTGCCTGGAGGCCGGCATGGACGACCACGTGGCCAAGCCCTTGTCCCCGGATATCCTGGTCCGCACCCTCCTGGCTCGCACCGGCCACGAGGCCGGGGGGGAACCGGGCATCCCGGCCTCGCCGCCGGCGCGGACGGTGGCGGCGATCGACGGTATCGAAGTCGGGGACCTCCTCTTCCGCATGGGCGGCGACGAGGCGGCCCTGCGCCAGCTGCTGCGCCTGTTCGCTGGCCAGTTGCCGGCGGCGGTCGATGCCTGCCTCGTTGCCGCTGACCGGCGAAGCCTGGAGGGGGCGGCCCATGCCTTGAAGGGTATGGCGG
>JBLNBI010000342.1:0-7597 GCA_050259815.1 Actinomycetota bacterium
GGCAACCTCCACCACGCCGCCCGGGATTTCCCCGGCGCCGAAGACCCGGAGGACACCAGCCTCAAGCGCCCCGAGGGGGAGAGCGACCTGCGGGAACCCTACGAGCGGGACGAGGCCCCCGATCCCCTGGACAACACCGAGACCACCCCGGTGGGCGGCCCCCGCCAGGTGATCGAGCAGGCCGCCAGCGACGTGAGCCGCGGCCTCATCGACACCGACCGCCGGGGCGTGCCCTCCGACGTGCCGGCCGCCGGCAGCCCGGGGCCGGGAGCTACCCCGGGGGCCGAGGTGCGCCAGCAGGAGGGGATCGACCGGAAGAGCTTGGCGGAGAGGGGAGGGAAGAGGAATCCCCGCCCGGGGAAGGATGGGACGCATACCTAGTCCGGGGGAATGTCGGGCGGCTTAACCGTGAAGATCGCCTTCGCCAGACGCTCTTAGCCACCAGTAGATGTCATTGCCCTGGAGCGGAAGGGCAATGATATGGTTCTCTTTCCATTTGAAGACAGGGCCCAGGGGAACATACCGAATCCAGAATTCCCCGTTGGAGGTTTTCGCAAAGAAGGGATAGCCCGACTGTAGATAGGCCTCGATGTCCGCATCACGCATAGTTGCCACCTATGGCGCGTTTAGCCTTCTCGGTAGAGAACCCTGGGTTGCAAAGGTTCCTGATATCGCTTTGGTTGTTATCTGCCTCGGGCGGAAGTCACGCTTTGGAGAAATACAGGTGACTGACCGCTATGGGGAGGCTGGGAAAGGCTGCTCCCGATGAAGGGTAGGGCAGGTAGCGACCCGTCACGGCCGTTCGGCTTGATGTTTGCGTATGTCCGTTATCATCGTAGCGGCCACCGCAGCAAGTCCTCTTAGGTCTGCACCTCGGTAACAATGGACATACTCGGCGTATTGGTCCTAGGGTGGAAATAATCGCTTGCGGGCCATCGTGTGTGCTTCTTGAACTTCCTGATGTTGGGCCCGTCCTTGCTGGAACCATCTCCTGACAGTACCAGTCAATCAGCTTTCGTTGGCTTGTTCGCTGGAAAGTATTTTCCTTGAAGAGAATATATCGATTGCCTACCCAGGCTCGATAGCGTCGAGAGATGGTAACGCCATGAAGCCAGCTTCGGAGAGCAAGCCCCTTGCCCCTGAAGAATGGCTAATCGATGGCGGCGAGATGGGCAAGTTGATCCGCGCCATGGACTGGTCCCAGACCCCGCTGGGGCCGCGTGAAAACTGGCCCCTGAGCCTGCGCACCACGGTCAGCCTGTGCCTGGCCTCGAATTTTCCCATCGCCATTGTCTGGGGGCTCCACCGGGTCCAGCTCTATAACGACGGTTACTGGCCTATCTGCGGCAGCAAGCATCCGCAGTCCATGGGCCAGGATTTCTGGGAATGCTGGCCCACGTCCAAGCCGGCCATCGGCTCCGCCTTCGATCAGGCGGCAGCGGGCGAGGCGGCCTTCATCACCAACCAGCGGATCATCCTGGATCGCAACGGTTACAATGAAGAAACCTACTTCACCTTTTCCTTCAGTCCCATCCGGGACGAGACGGGCCAGGTGGCCGGCCTCTTCCATCCGGTGACAGAGCTGACCCACCAGACTCTGACAGAGCGGCGTTTGGAGATTCTGCGGGACTTGGCCGAAAGCACAGCTGACGCCAGGACGGTCGATCAGGCAGTCGCTGAGGTAATCGAAACTCTGGCAGCCCATTCCCTGGACCTGCCCTTCCTGATCTTGTATCGGGTGGGCGAAGAAGGCGGCAAGGCTAGGCTAGCCGGCCTGACCGGACTGCAGGCCGGCATGGCGCTTACCCCTGAGATCATCGACCTGGAGGCATCGGATCACCGTGCCTGGCCGTTAGCCAAAATGCTCCAGTCCCATCAATGCCAGGCCATGGAAGACCTGGTGGAGCGTTTTGGCCCCTTCTCTTTCGGCCCCTTTCCTGAACCCATTAGGGCCGCAATGGCAGTCCCGCTTCATCTTTCCGGGATCGACCAACCGTTTGGCATTGCCATTGCCGGGGTGAACCCGCGCCGGTCCCTCGACGGTCCCTACCGTACCTTCTACAACATGCTGCGGGACGGCATCAACAGCGCCCTGTCCAAGGCCCACTCCTATGAGGAGGAGCGCAAGCGGGCTGAGGCCCTGGCGGAAATTGATCGGGCCAAGACGGTTTTTTTCAACAATGTCAGCCATGAATTCCGTACGCCGCTGACCTTGATGACCGGCCCCTTGGAAGAGGTCATCAACAATCCTGCCGGCAATCTGGAGGAAGGTGAGCGGCACCTGCTGGAAACGGCTCATCGCAACGTCCTGCGCCTCTTGAAGCTGGTCAATTCCCTGCTCGATTTTTCCCGCATCGAAGCCGGCAGGATCGAGGCCAATTACACTGCCACCGACCTGGCGACCTTCACCGCCGAACTGGCCAGTGTCTTTCGGGCAGCCATCGAGGCAGCCGGGCTGCAACTGGTGGTGGACTGTTCGCCCCTGCCAGAACCGATGTTCATCGACCGAGACATGTGGGAGAAGATCATCCTGAATCTCCTCTCCAATGCCTTCAAGTTCACCTTTACGGGGACGATCACGGTCAGGTTGCGTTGGGCCGACGGCAAGGCCGTACTGACGGTGGCGGACACCGGGACCGGCGTTCCCCCTGAACATGTACCTCGGCTGTTCGAGCGCTTTCACCGGGTACCCAATGCCCGGGGCCGGACCTACGAAGGTAGCGGCATCGGGCTCGCCCTGGTCCAGGAACTGGTCAAGCTGCATGGCGGCACCATTTCTTTGGAGAGCGAAGTCGATCGAGGGACGGTCTTTACCTTAGTCATTCCGAGTGGAACGGCTCATCTACCGGCTGACCATATCGATGCGCGGCCATCCCTGGCCCCGACCGCCATCGGCGCCCATGTCTTTGTCGAAGAGGCCCTGCGCTGGCTTCCTGAAGAAGTCGCGGCGACGGTCGCTGAGCCGGCCGCCGGCCAATCGTCGGCAGCCATTTCAGGCGGCGGAGGCCGCCGTGCCCGTATTCTCTGGGCCGACGACAATGCCGACATGCGGGAGTATGTGCGCCACCTGCTGGCCCCCTACTGGAACGTGGAGACCGTGGCCGACGGTCTCCAGGCCCTGGATGCCGCCCAACGGGAGGTGCCCGACCTGGTGTTGTCCGATGTCATGATGCCCAACCTGGACGGCTTCGGGCTTCTCAAGGCCCTGCGGGCCAATGAGCAGACTCGGGACAAACCGGTGATCCTGCTGTCGGCCCGGGCTGGGGAGGAAGCCCGGGTCGAAGGCATGGCAGCAGGTGCCGACGACTACCTGGTCAAGCCCTTCAGCGCCCGGGAACTGATAGCCCGGGTCCAAACCCATCTCGAACTTGCCGCCCAGCGCCGGGAGCTGATGGAAGCACTCCGCGAGAGCGAGGAAAAATACCGGACGCTGTTCACCAACATGACCGAAGGGTTTGCCCTGGGCGAACCAATCCTTGATGAGCAAGGTAAGCCTGTTGATATTCGCTATCTGGAGGTCAATGAGGCTTTTTTCCGGTACACCGGTTTTTCCCAAGACATTCTTGGGCGCCCACACCGCGATTTTGAGCCCAAAGTGGAGCAGTTATGGATCGATCGTTTTGCCGCGGTGGCCTTGACGGGGCAGCCGGATCGAATCGAAAACTACAGCGCCGCTACCCGCCGTCATTATGATGTCCGAGCCTTTTCTCCAAGCCACGGCCGGTTCGCCATCCTGTTCTGGGACATTACCAAAGCGAAAGAGAACGAGGAGCAGCTACGGAATCTTGCTGCCACCCTGGAACGCCGAGTTGCCGAGCGCACCGCTGAACTGGAAAAGGCTAACGAGGCCCTCTTGCATAGCAATATAGAGTTGCAACATTTTGCCCATGCTGCAGCCCACGATTTGCAAACCCCACTGCGTTCCATCGCCGGCTTTACCCAACTCTTGCGTCAGGTAACCCAGGGTTGCGGTGATGAGCAGGTTGCGCAATGGACGACCCAGGTGCTCGACAACACCAAACGCCTGCAGGTATTGATCCAGGGGTTGCTGGCCTACACCCGATTAGAAGCCCAGGGTCTGCCGCACGATCCAGTTAAATTGCAGGAAGTGGTCGAGCAGGTGACCGCCTCCCTGGACGTGCTGATTCGGGAAAGGAGCGCTCACGTTCAAATCTGCCCGCTGCCCACGCTATCGGTGGACCGCATCCAGATTGCCCAGGTCTTTCAGAACCTGATTGAAAACGGCATCAAGTACAACCAGTCCAGGGCACCCAGGATCGCCATCGCGGCTGAACGCCTAGGTGACGAGTGGGTGTTTTCGGTCACTGACAACGGGATAGGCATTGATCCCAAGCATTACGAGCGGATTTTCGATATTTTCCGGCGTCTCCATAGCTATCATCAAGTTCCGGGTTCAGGTATCGGCCTGGCACTCTGCCGCCGTATCGTGGAGCGCCACGGGGGACGCATCTGGGTCGAGTCCCGCCCTGGCGAAGGTAGCACCTTCTATTTCACCCTGCCGATTCAGAATCAGGGTACGTCGGGGGACGATTGAATTTGTGGTGCTGCCTGCGGGCAATATCCCGAGCCAAGGCAGATAGCCAGGTTACGGAAACTCTGCTTATTGAGGTACTACGGCCGTTCATTTGGCCCGTTGAAGTGCGGTGCAGATGACTGGAGTTGGCCGCGAACGGCTGGATAGGAGGCCCAAGCAATCCACTGTGGCCATACGGCTTGCAGAACACTTATAACCGCTATCCGAGGCATAGAAGACGGCCGGAAATGTTCCTCCCAGGTGCCTATCTCTGCCAAGAGCAGCTTGTAGCTGCTTATGGATTCGGGGACGGTTCCCTGATATTTGCGCCTTTGGGCGAAATAACGCTGGCTATTCCCTGAAATAGGCACATACTGGCCGAGTAAGTTAATCGCTCCTGCGAATCACTGTACCTAGTTCGTTTGGGGATCTCATCCCCCATAGGGCGCACCACCCCTTCGCTTCATGACACATGACAGCGTGGGTGCAGCCTGGTGAAGCTAGTCTTCTCCCCTTCTCGTTACTCCGATCCTCGGAAGTACCCCCTTAATCGTTGGCGTAACGAGAGGTTGTTATGGTCCTGTCCAAAATTGGTCGGCCAGCAGAGATTTTGCTGGTTGAAGACAACGAAGCAGATTTCTTTCTCGCACGGGAAGCATTCCACCAGATCAATCTGGCAGTGAATCTTCACCATGTAGATCAAGGGCAGAAATGCCTTGCCTTCCTACGGAAAGAAGACGGCTACAGTTCAAAGCCAACTCCTGACCTTATCCTGCTCGACATCAACATGCCGGGGATGAGCGGGCACGAGGTACTGGCCAACTTAGTAGCCGATCCTGCGCTTTGCCACCTGCCGGTCGTCGTGATGACCACCTCGACTCACGAGGCGGACGTCGCCCGGATGTACTCCTTGCGCTGTAATGCCTATATCCCCAAGCCCACTGACTTCGATCAGATGGTCAAGGCTTTCCAGCGAATCAACGACTTCTGGTTCGATACGGTCATCCTGCCCCACAGCCATTTCATTGCAACTCCATTATTTGCAGCACGGTAGTAATGGTTTAGTCGCTTTCAACTCAATCGCGAAATAGGCATACACGCAAATGAACGGTGCCATGGCATCGCCTTCCGGTACCGCCTGATACGCCATTTCCGATCAACGCTGCTGGCCAGTATCTCCAGGGGACGGATTTTTCTGCTCCCGGCCGCTCTCCTGGCCCTGCTGTTTGGGCTGTTCCGGGCGCGGTGACGGTTCGTCGAGCGGACCGACCACCTGGTCTTCCTGTTGCTCCTTGGGATGTTGGTCGGGATGTTGCCGGCCCCGCTGGCCGCCTTGCCGCGTACTCATGGTCCACCTCCTGGAACGAAATGCCGGCGCTGCTGCCGGACGAAACCTGCAGCATCCGGCATGCCCGCTCACGAGTACATGTAGTCCCGCGTCGCCGGCAGCGGATTGGCCCCCGGCCCTCCTGCCTTGACGGCCAGAATCTGGTGGATCGAGGTCCAGTTGTGCTCGAAGGCGTAGGCGCAGCCCGCCAGGTACATGCGCCAGATGCGGTAGGGCTTCTCGCCCACCTCGGCCCGGATGGCGTCGGCGGCGGCCTCGAAGCGCCGGGACCAGTGGCGCAGGGTGCGGGCGTAGTGGGGGCGCAGGTTTTCCACGTCCACCGGTTCCAGGCCGGCGGCGCACATCTCCCGCAGGGCCAGGCTGATGTGGGGCAGTTCGCCCATGGGGAAGACGTAGCGTTCGATGAATTCCCCGGCGCCCAGGGCCACCTGGCCGGAATCCGGGTCGGTGGCGGTGATGCCGTGGTTCATGGCTACGCCGCCATCCGCCAGAAGGTCGCGGATCTTCTGGAAATATAGGGGCAGGTTGTTGAGGCCCACGTGCTCGAACATGCCGACGCTGGTGATGCGGTCGAAGCTTCCCCGCACGTCCCGGTAGTCGGCCAGCAGCACCTGGCAGCGGTCCGTCAGGCCGGCGGCGGCGATGCGTTCCCGGGCCAGTTCCCACTGCTTCCTGGATAGGGTGATGCCGGTGGCGACAGCGCCGTATTTGGCGGCTGCCCGCAGGATGAGGGCGCCCCAGCCGCAGCCGATGTCCAGGAGCCGGTCGCCGGGGCGCAGGCGGATCTTCCGCAGGATGTGGTCGATCTTCTGGGTCTGGGCATCCTCCAGGCTGTCTTCCGGGGTCCGGAAATAGCCGCAGGAATAGACCATGTTGGGGTCCAGCCACAGGCTGTAGAAGCGGTTGGAGAGGTCGTAGTGATAGGAGACGGCCTCGGCGTCCCGCTTGCGGGTGTGGAGGGCGCGGCGCACCAGGGGGCCGAAGCGGCCGGTCGGCCGGATGGTGTGATGGGCCAGGCGGGCCACCACCTCGATCACCCGGGCCACTTCCCCTTCCACCTCCAGCCGGCCCTCCACATAGGCCTTGCCCAGGGCGTCCAGGCTGGGGCGCACCAGGTGGCGCAGGCCGGCGGGGCTGGGCGCCCGGATGGTGACGGCCGGATTGCGCCCCAGATCAAAGGAGCGGCCGTCCCATAGGGCGATGCGCAGGGGAATGTCATGGGCGCGCAGGCGCTGGGCGAGGCTTTCGACACGGGCGGGCCAGAACATGGTCGTCTCCCGGCAGGAATGGGTTCGAACCGTTCGGCGGCCCGCCGTCCGGGGCGGTTCCTGGGGCGGCCCAAAGACCAGGGATGCCTGGGAATAATCGGGGTCTTCCGGGTAGGGGGGCTTTTCGCGGGCGGCGAGCCGCCGAAGAACCCGGCAACGGCAGGAAAGTCCAATCGCCGGGTGCCGCGGCATCCCAGGATTTTCCCGGCCAGGAAATATTTACAGCCCGGCGTGTGGCCCTTGGGGCATGCCGGGTTCCGACTGCTTCCGCCTCGCCCATGAACATCAGCCTCTCCATGGCCCCGCCGGGGACCCTCGGTGTGTGGCCCTCCCGGCTCCAGCAGGTGGCCCGCTATTCCGCCTGGCTGGTCGGGGCTATCGCCATGGCCGGGCTGGTGGGCTGGGTGGGTGGGCTACCCGGCCTCACTTCCTTCGGGACCGACTTCC
>JBLNBI010000343.1:0-5568 GCA_050259815.1 Actinomycetota bacterium
GATCGGCATGCGGGTCGATGCCCGGACCCGGGCGGCGGCGGAGCTGGAGCGTTTCTTCGCCGGCTTCGACCTGCCGGTGCTTGCCTACCTGCGGGATACCCAGGTCTATGTTCAGGCCGCCGCCGCCGGCCTCACCATCTTCGACCTGCCGCCCTCCCGGGCCGAGCGGGACCTGGAGCAGTGGCAGGCCATCATCGACTGGGTCGAGGCCGACGGGGCTTAGCCCGTCGGCACTGCGCTAGACGCTGAAGCGGGTCACCAGATGGCGCATTTCCCCGGCCAGGTTTTCCAGATGCCGGGCGGAGCCGGCGCTATCGCTGGAATTCCGGCTGTTCTCTTCCGACATGCGGGCGATGCGCTCGACGTTGCCGGCGAGTTGCCCGGTGACCTTGCCCTGCTCGTGCAGGGCGTCGGAAATGTTGTTCACCGCTTCCGCCACCTGGGCGGCCCCGGCGCTGATGCGTCCGATGGCCTCGTTGGCCTCGTGGGCCAGGGCGCCGCCTTCGTTTACCTGGATCACGGCCGATTCCATGGTTGCCACGGCATTGCGGGCCCGGTCCTGGATGGAACTGATCATTTCCCGGATGTCGTGGGTGGACTTGGCGGTGCGCTCGGCGAGCTTCCTGACTTCGTCGGCCACCACGGCAAAGCCGCGGCCCGCTTCGCCGGCCCGGGCCGCCTCGATGGCTGCGTTCAGGGCCAGGAGGTTGGTCTGGTCGGCCACATCGTTGATGACAGTGACGATGGAGGAAATCTGGTCTGCCTGGTTGCCCAGTTCGGTGATGGTGTCGGCGGCCGCCTGGACGGAACCGGAAATCTTCTCCATCTCCTCGGCTGCCCGGACGATGATCTCGGCCCCCTGCTGGGCGGTCTCGCCCGATTCCCGGGTGATGGCGGCGGCGCCGTGGGCGTTGTCGGCGACGGTATTGATGCTGGAGGTCAGTTCCTCGACGGCGGCGGCCATGTCGATGGCGGAAGCGCTCTGGTGGCTTGAACTGCTGGCCACGCTCTTGGCTGCTGAGGAAAGCTGGACGGCGGCGCCGGACAACTGCTCGGCGTCGGTGCGCATCTTGCCGATGGTGATGCGCAGGCTGTCCCGCATGGCGCCCATGGCAGCCAGGATGCTTCCCGGTTTGGCGGCCTTGACCTCCACGGTCAGGTCACCCTTGGCGATGCGGTTGGCGATCTCGACGGCGTAGGAGGGCTCCCCGCCCAACTGGGCGAGCAGGTTGCGGGCGGTGGCGGTGGCCATGGCCGAGGCGACGCCGATGGCGACGACCAGGACCAGCAGGTTGACGGAAAGGGCCCGGGTGGAGGCGGCCTTGGCTTCCTGGTAGCGGGTATTCACCAGCTCGGCTTCCAGGGTGTTCAGGTTGTCGAACTCCTGCTTCAGCTTCTGGAAGGTATCCTCGGCGGCCTTCATGTTGCCCAGGGCGGAAGGCACGTCGATGGTGAGGAAGTCGAGGGCGGAGGCCACGTCCTTCTGGTATTTGGAAAGGATGCCCTGGATGGTCTTGATCTGGGCCTTCTCCTGGTCGCCGAGGCCGGTGTCGCCGCTCCACTTTTCCAGGTCGGCCGCCACCGCGGCGATGCCCTTGGGCACTTCGTCCAGGAGGCGGGTCTGGGTGGCCTTGTCATAGACGGTGTACCAGCTCACCAGGCGGAACATGGTGTTGTGGGAGTGGGCCAGCCGGCCGGAAAGTCCGGTGCTGACCTTGTAGCGCTCGAAGCGGGTGTTGCTGATGTCTTCCAGGGCCGCGTTCTGGGTGGAGATGGCCGAATAGGCCACGATTCCGAAAACCAGCAGCAGCACGATGGCCACCACGGGGGCGAGCAGGATTCTTTGCAGGATATTCATCGGGTCACCCGGGGAGCGCGGCACCCACTCCCGGGGCGCCGCTGTGAGGCAGGAAAGGAACTTAGTTGGCGTAGGCGCCGGAGCAGAACTGCATCTTGCCGACCTTCTCGCAGTAGGTCTTCTTGTGCTCGATCTTGCCGGTGACCGGGTTCTGCCAGTCGTACTCCTGCCACATGCTGTCGGCGGTCTTGAGCTTCTCGATCTGGTCCTTGACGATGTACTTGCCGTTGGCGTCCTTCACCTCGGTCATGTTCTTGCCGATGAAGGTGGGCTTGGGGGCGATGGCGAAATAGATGCCTTCGTCGTCATGGACGAAAACGTACAGGTCGCGGTCGATGAAGGCGCCCTTGGGGTCGTTGAGGGCGGCCATGGTCTTTTCCTGGCCGTGGGCCTTGAAGTGGGCGATGGCCTTCTTGACCAGCGATTTGGCTTCGTCGGGGGTGCCCCGTTCCCCGGCGGCGAGGGCCGGAGTCCCGATGGCGAGCGACAGGATCGTGGTGGCCAGGATGGATGCGAGCTTCATGGTGCAGGACTCCTTCTTTTTGAATTGATCGAGGTAAGCCGGTCCAGCTTCAGGCAAATGCCACGACCATACAATAGGCCAATGTTGCGATGCAATATAACAATGGTCATACGGCGGCATGACAATGATCATGGGATGTATGCCGTCCGGTCCTCCTGTCGATGCGGGGTTTTCCTCAGGCACCATTTCTCCGTTGGTCGGTCGATTGCGATGGGAACCATAAACGCCGGAGAAAGACATGTTTCAACTGGAACTCAACGACCAGGAGCATGGAATGCTCGTCGAAGTGCTCAGGAGTTTCCTGTCCGAGCTGCGCAGCGAAGTCAGCCATACGGATACCTTTGCCTTCCGCGACCAGCTCAAGGCTCAGGAGCATGTGATCAAGCAGCTCCTGGCCAAGCTGGAAGGGCAGTAAGGTAATCTGAGGGAAGTCCGGTACTGTCGAATAGGGTCAAGACCTACTCGGTGTCTCCATCCGGTTTAGCTAAACTGCGACCCCTCATGGCGACAGTCCGCGGCTAGACGGGCGGCGCCGCTTACCCGACCAGAGACAACAAGATGAAGAAGCAAAACCAGACGCGCCCCTGCGGCGCTTGCCTGCAACCGGGCAACCCGGTCATCACCGAGGCTTTCGTGGACAACGGCAGCGCCTTCAAGCGCCACGCCCAGTTGGTGGCGGCGGGCTGTGCTCCCTCCCTGTGCATGCGGCGGGACGGCACCCGTTACGTTTGCCACCTGGGCGGGCAGGCCGCCTAGGGAGCCTGCCCTGGGCCCCGGCGAGGAGCCGGTTTCCCCGTCACTTGGCGGGGATCGTCTCCTGGGAAGGGGCCGGTTCCTCGGGCCGGCCGCTGCTGTAGGTGGGCGAATCCCGGTGAGCATGGGGTGCCGGCTTGCCGGGCAGGGGCGGCAGGGCCTTGGCCTTCTCCAGGTCGATGCCTGCAGCCTCCGCCACCCGGCGGCCATAGTCCTCGTCGCAGTGCCAGAAGTGCCAGACCATCCGTAGCTGGATGGGCTCCGGGCATTGCTTCAGGTCGCCGCCGAGGTTGGCGATCAGGTCGTCCCTCTCCCAATCCTGGAAGGTCCGGTAGCGTTCTCCGGCCTGACGGTAGTCGTCGGCCGTCCGGGAGGTCTGGTAGCGGCCCAGGTGGCCTTCCACCCACTGGTGGTAGTCCTTGTCCGGCTTGGGCGCCTCCTGCAGTCCGCCCAAGCTGCTGGGCTCGTAGTTGATGTGCCTGTCGTCCCCGGACGGATCGACGTGGTAGGCCATCTGCCCGTCCCGCTGGTTGGTGTGGGCCCGGGCCTGCTCCTGGGGCGCATTCACCGGCAGTTGCAGGTAGTTGGGGCCAACCCGGTAGCGCTGGGTGTCGGAATAGGACAGGGTGCGGCCCTGGAGCATCTTGTCGTCGGAGAAGTCGATCCCGTCCACCAGGACGCCGGTGCCGAAGGCGGACTGTTCCGTCTCGGCGAAGACGTTGTCCGGATTGCGGTCCAGCACCATCCGTCCCACGGGCAGCAGGGGGAACTGCTCTTCCGGCCAGCGCTTGGTGTCGTCCAGGGGATCGAAGTCCAGTTCGGGATGGTCCCCGTCGCCCATGATCTGGACGCAGAACTCCCATTCGGGGAAGTCGCCCCGTTCGATGGCCTCATAGAGGTCCCGGGTGGCGTGGCCCACGTCCCGGGCCTGGATTTCCGCCGCCTGGGCGCTGGTGAGGTTCCTCACCCCCTGCTTGGGCTGCCAGTGGAATTTCACCAGGTGGGCGACGCCCTGGTCATTGACCAGCTTGTAGGTATTCACCCCGGAGCCTTCCATTTCCCGGTAATTGGCCGGGATGCCCCAGGGGCTCTTCACCCAGGTGACCATGTGCAGGGCTTCCGGGGTCTGGGAGACGAAGTCGTAGAAGCGCCAGGGTTCCTGGCGGTTGGTGACCGGGTCCGGCTTGAAGGCGTGGATCATGTCCGGGAACTTGATGGCGTCCCGGATGAAGAAGACCTTCAGGTTGTTGCCCACCAGGTCCCAGTTGCCTTCCACGGTCTTCAGCTTGACGGCGAAGCCCCGGGGGTCCCGGGCCGTCTCCGGCGAATCCTTGCTGCCGATGACCGTTGAAAAGCGCACGAATACCGGGGTGCGGACGCCGGTCTGGGTCAGCACCTTGGCCCGGGTATATTTGGCCGCCGGTTCGTCGCCGATCCTGCCGTAGGCCTCGAACCAGCCGTGGGCACCGGTGCCGCGGGCATGGACGACCCGCTCCGGGATGCGCTCCCGGTCGAAATGGGTGATCTTCTCGATGAACTGGTAGTTTTCCAGGGTTGCCGGGCCGCGCTCGCCGACGGAGCGCAGGGACTGGTTGTCCTGGACGGGATGGCCCTGGCGGGTAGTGAGGGTTGGGCGTTTTTCGCTCATGGCCTGCCTCTCGATGAAAGTGGGTACGTGGAATACCTCCCCGCGGCTATTTGGCCTATAGAGGAAGGTTCATCGGGGCAGTTCCCGCTGTTATAGTGCCGCTTTCATCTTTCTGGCATGGAGCCGCTGCATGTCCTCGCTGAATTCCGTCGATGCCCTGGGTGTCCTCCTGGTCGAACCCTCATCCACCCAGGCCAACCTGGTGGCCCGCATGCTCCGGCAACTGGGTGTGGGCGAGGTCCAGACTTGCGGCACGGCGGCCGAGGCCCTGTCCGCCATGAAAGCCAGGCGCCCGGACGTGGTGGTCAGCAGCCTTTACCTGTCGGACATGGCCGGCACCGATCTCGTCCAGGCCATGCGCCGGGACGGCGAACTGGAGACGGTGCCTTTCATCCTGATTTCGAGCGAAACCCGGCCCCAGGTCCTGGACCCGGTGCGGCAGTCCGGAGCCTGCGCCATCGTGGCCAAGCCTTTCACCCCGGAACAGCTGGCCCGCGCCCTATTTGCCGCCGCCGATTCCCTGAGCCCGCCCGCCGACCTCGATTCGGTGGACCTGGAACACCTCAAGGTGCTCATGGTGGACGACAGTGCCGCCTCCCGCCGCTTCATGGGCCGGATCCTCCATGAGTTGGGTATCGAGCGCATTACCGAGGCCGCCAACGGCCAGGAAGCGATTGCTCATCTTCAGGACAGCATGATCGACCTGGTGATTACCGACTACAACATGCCGGAAATGGATGGCCACCAGCTCACCGAGTACATCCGCACCCAGAGCTGGCAGAACGA
>JBLNBI010000344.1:0-2803 GCA_050259815.1 Actinomycetota bacterium
GTGCTGCTGATGAACTCCCTGACCCCCATCATCGACAGCTACTTCAAGCCCCGCATCTACGGCCGGGACCGCAAGGGCGTCCCGCTGCAACTGCCTGCCAAGTAAGGAACCTGCCATGCAAATCAGCGTCAGCTATTCGGAACCGGGCAACCAGGTCTGGCTCACCCTGGAGATGCCCGACGACACCAATGTCCGCTCCGCCATCGAGCAGTCCGGCGTCTTGAAGACCTTTCCCCACATCGACCTGGAGAAGCAGAAGGTGGGGGTGTTCGGGAAGCTGGTCAAGCTGGATGCGCCCCTGAAGCCCGGGGACCGGGTGGAAATCTACCGGGGGATCATCTGCGATCCGATGACCGTGCCCCGCCGCGACAGCGACGACGAAGACGAATAAGAAGGCTCCGGTTCGGCATGGAAGTGCAGCCGTGCCGAACCGGATGCCTGGCTGCAAACGCACCCAGCCTCGATGCCGGGATGCGACAAAAGAATTACATCACTACCATTTAGGAGAATCATGCAGCTGACCATAGGGGTGGTGCGCGAACGCGCCCCCGGCGAACGCCGGGTAGCGCTAGTGCCAGAAACCGCCAAGAAATTCGCCGCCGCCGGCGCCACGATCCGCATGGAGCAGTGCGCCGGCATCGAAAGCCATTTCCTCGATTCCGACTACGGGGACATTCATCCCGTGGCCGGCATTGCCGAGGCCTACGGGAGCGCCGGGCTCATCCTGCGGGTGACGCCCCCGTCCCTGGAGGAGATCGAGGCCATGCCGGTGGGGAGCGCCCTCATCGGGCTCCTGGCGCCCTACGGGAGCCCCGAGCGCCTGGCCGCCTACAACGCCCGCAAGCTCACGGTCTTCGCCTTGGAGCTGCTGCCCCGCATCTCCCGGGCTCAGAGCATGGACGCCCTCTCCAGCCAGGGCGCCTGCGCCGGCTACCAGTGCGGCCTTATCGGCGCCGCCCGCTCCACCAAGTTCTTCCCCATGCTGACCACGGCTGCGGGCACCATCCGCCCGGCCCGGGTGCTGGTCATCGGCGCCGGGGTGGCGGGGCTTCAGGCCATCGCCACCTGCAAGCGCCTGGGGGCCATGGTCGAGGCCTACGACGTGCGCGCGGCCGCCCGGGAGCAGATCGAGTCCCTGGGGGCCAAGTTCGTCGATACCGGCGTCTCCGCCGACGGTGCCGGCGGCTATGCCCGGGAATTGACCGCCGAGGAGAAGGCCAAGCAGGCCGAGCGCCTGGCCAAGGCCGTCGCCCAGGCCGACGTAGTCATCACCACCGCCGCCATCCCCGGCAAGAAGGCGCCGGTCATCATCACTACCGACATGGTGGCCGGCATGAAATACGGTGCTGTGATCGTGGATATGGCGGCGGAGTCGGGGGGCAACTGCGCCCTGACCAAGGCGGGGGAGCACGTCATCGCCAACGACGTGAATATCCACGGGCCGCTGAACCTGCCCTCCCGGATGCCGACCCACGCTTCCGAGCTATACGCCAAGAACCTGTGGAACTTCCTGTCGCCCTGGATCAAGGACGGCAATCTGGCCTTCGACTGGGAGGACGAGGTCCTCGCCGGCACCGTGCTGTGCAAGGACGGCGAGACCGTCCATGCCGGCGTGAAGGCAGTTCTGGAAACCCGGAAGGAGGCAGCGTAATGGACGGCTTCGCAGCGTTGTACATCTTCATGCTCGCGGCCTTCACCGGCTACGAGATCATCGCCAAGGTGCCGGTCATCCTGCACACGCCGCTCATGTCCGGCTCCAACTTCGTCCACGGCGTGGTGGTGGTCGGGGCCATGGTGGCCCTGGGTCAGGCCGACACGGTGGTGGAGCAGGCCATCGGCTTCTTCGCCGTCGCCCTGGGAGCGGCCAACGCCGCCGGGGGCTACGTGGTCACCGAGCGCATGCTCGCCATGTTCAAGAAGAAGGAGGCGTGATGACTTTGCCAATTCATGTGCAATCCGCCTGGTTCGCCGGCGCCGCCCTGTTCATCTTCGGTTTGAAGGGCATGGGCTCCCCGGCCACGGCCCGCAAGGGCATTGTCTGGGCCGGCATCGGCATGGTGGTGGCGGTGCTCGCCACCTTCCTGGTGCCGGACCTGAAGAATCTGGGACTCATCCTGGCCGCCCTGGTCATCGGCACCGTCACCGCCTGGGTGTCGGGCAAGAAGGTCAAGATGACCGACATGCCCCAGATGGTGGCCATCTACAACGGCATGGGGGGCGGGGCCGCCGCGGGCATCGCCGCCATCGAGTTCGCCAAGGGGGCGGAGCACGGTCCCGTGCTGATGACCCTGGCGACCTTCGGAGCCCTGATCGGCGCCGTGTCCTTCGCCGGCTCCTGTGTCGCCTTCGCCAAGCTCCAGGGGCTGATGAAGAAGTCCTTCCGGCTACCGGCCCAGAATGTGGCCAATGTGGTCCTGGCCGGTTTGGCCTTGCTGTTGGCCGTGTGCCTGATTATCGGCGCCCCGGCCCGGCCGGAGCTGATCTACGCCTTCTTCGCCATTTCCCTGGTCCTGGGCCTGGTGGTGACCCTGCCCATCGGCGGGGCGGACATGCCGGTGGTCATCTGCCTGTTCGATGCCTTCACCGGCCTGGCGGTGGGCTTCGAGGGCTACGTGCTGGGCAACCCGGCCCTCATCATCGCCGGCATCGTGGTGGGAGCGGCGGGGACGCTGCTCACCCAACTCATGGCCAAGGCCATGAACCGACCGCTGGCCAACATCCTCTTCACCCCCATCACCGGCGCGGCCCAGGGCGGCCAGGCGGTGGAGGGAACCATGAAGGAGGTGGGGGCTCTGGATGCGGC
>JBLNBI010000345.1:0-5192 GCA_050259815.1 Actinomycetota bacterium
TCCAGCTTGAAGCGGGCCTGCAAAGGCTGGGGCGCCAAGGTGCCGGCGAGGTCGAGCTTTCCCCGCTTGCCGATGGCCGCCTTGAGGGCCAGCTTGGACGCGGCCTTCCCGGTGGTGGCGAGATTCTCTGCCGCCAGGGCGATGGGTTCGGCCACGAAAGGCAGGCTGCCGGCGACCTTCTGGTCCTCAACCCGGAGGCCGTAGCCATCCACTGCCAGCTTGGCGAGGGTGACCTGCCAGGGGGGAACGCCCGCCGCGGCATGTCCCGTTTGTTTCGCGCCCGGATTCTCGGTCAGCAGCTGGGACAGGTTGAAGATCCCCGCCTTGTTCCGCCTGGCCAGGAGCTTGCCGCCGGCAGTACGCAGCTCGCCGATGGCGATCTCCCGCTTGCCCTGGTCCATGGTCACGCCCTGGACCTGGAACTGGTCGAGGGTGAAGAAGGAGCGCTTGTCGTCTGGCTGCCGAAGCTTGAGTCCGGTCAGGGCGGCCTTCCCGTCATTGAGCTGGGCCTGGAACTGCCCGTCGTTGGCGGCCAGGGAGTAGGCGGCGCTGGCGTCAAGGCTGCCGTCCTCCAGGTTGAAGCGGACGAAAGAAGCGAAATAGGGGGCGTAGTTCTTCAGTTGCAATGCGGTCACGGAAATATCGCCCCGGGCGGAGAAGGGGGCCAGGGTGACCTGGGCATGCAGTTCGACGCGCTCGCCGCTGTCGGACTTTAGGGCGAGTTCGACGGTGGCCGGGTCCTTGCCGCTGGAGAGTTGGCGGACCGTAAGGTTGATTTCTTCAAGGCGGGCGTGGAAGGGACGCTTGGGGAAGTCGTCCGCCAGGCCGATGCGGCCGTCCGCCAGCTTGATTTCGGCAATGCTGAATTGGAAGGGGCGGGAAGGCTGGGCGGGGGCGTCGGCCTTCGCCTTGCCGGCCGCCTTGGCAGGCTGCTGGGGCATGAGAGAGGCGAGGTTGAGAATGCCCCGCCTGTCCCGGGCGAGGGTCAGTTCCGGGCGGTCGAGGCGTACGGAATCCACGGCCAGCTTGTTGCCGAAAACGTCCAGGGAACGGATGGCCACGTTCAGGGCCGGCCATTTCGCCAGGGGGCGGCCGGCGGTGTCCAGGAGCTCGAAGTTTTCCAGGGCGGCGGTGCCGGCGATGTCCAGGCTCATGGCCTTGTCCTTCGGCATCTTGAAGGTGGCGACCAGCTTGGTGTCCAGGGTGCCCGAGGGGAGCCTGAAGGGCAGGGGAACGGGGCTGTAGTCCAGGTACTTGGGTAGACTGAGCCCGTCCAGGTCCAGTTTTACCGACGCCTCCCGATCGGCGCTGAAGGGCAGCAGCGCTCCGTCGACGGCGACCGGCGTGCCGTTCAGCCTGGCGCTGAAGGCGGGCTGAACGTCGATATCGACCATGGAGGGCAGGTTGGAGACGAAGGGCACCCCGAGGCGGATGTTGTCCACGGTGTGCTGCTTGCCCATGGGCACGTCGTTGAAATCGATGCGCCCGTCGGCAATCAGGATGTTGTTGATGGAGAAGCGGGCCGGGGGATCGGAGGCCGGGGCATTCAGGAATTCCTCCACCAGGTCGCTGAAGTTGTAGCCCTTGTCGGCCTTGCGAACCAGCCTGACGGATGGCGCCTGGAGTCTGAGTTCGCCAACCACCGGCGCCTGCCGGAACAGGGACTCCGCCTCCAGGTTGACGTACAGCTCGTCGATGGACAGGGCGGGGTCGGCGCTCTCCCGATCGTTGATCACCAAGCCCTTGACGGTCGCGGACAGGGCGTAGGGATTGATGTCGAGTTCCCGGATGGCGACCGGGCGGTGAAGCTTTTCGGCCAAGGCGCTTTCGAGGGCAGGCTTGACGAAGTGCGGGGCGACGAAGAAGCCCAGGATGCCGAACAATACGACGATGACTCCGGCAGCCAGGGCAATTCTCTTATTCCGGTGGGCGCGAAGGATCGAAGAGGGTGCCATGGCAGTCGGCTCCGAAGGTGGATATGACGATTGTAGCCGGGGATGGCGGAGGGCAGCCTGAGGCGGCTGTTCTTTTTCGACTGCCATTGTCGTGAATGCGACAACGATCAAATTGTTAAGCGGCTGATTTTGCGTGTTGTTTTGACTGGCACTGGATTTGCAATCAAAGGTCATTCAGCAAGGAGACCTCCATGGCAAAACCCAAGAAGCACATTCTCGTCTGCGTCCAGGGCCGTCCCACCGGCCATCCCCGCGGTTCCTGCCAGGACAAGGGCTGCCAGCAGGTATGGCAGGCCTTCGCCGACGAATTCACCACCCGCAACCTGTGGACCGCCGGCTTCCTCCTCACCAATACCGGCTGCCTCGGTCCCTGCCACCTGGGGCCCAGTGTCCTGGTCTATCCGGAGGGCGTGATGTACACCGGCGTCAAGCCGGAGGACGTAGGCACCCTCATCGACGAGCACCTGATGTTCGACCAGCCGGTGGAGCGCCTCCTGGCCCCCGCCGACGTGTGGAGCTAACCATGGCCTCCCACGCGCGATTCGACATGGGGGAGATGGTCTTCTGCACCGAGGACATTTTCAACGACGGCGGTGTGCCGGACATGGAGGAGGACGGCCTCATCGCGTCCGCCGGGACCCGGGGCGTCGTCGTTAATGTGGGGTATGTGGAAGCCGACGACCGCATCGATATCTATCTGGTCCGGTTCGAGCAGGCCGACGGCAATCTGGGGCCGCCGGTGGGCTGCCTAGTTGGGGAACTGACCCAGGACGGCGCGGTGGTCTGTTAGGGACTCGGTTTCCGCAGAAGGATATCGACCTGCGCGGTCTTGTCCTCTGCGTTCGATATTCCCTCGGCGTTATCCGGAGGCCCGGTTACTCCATGCAGCGTGGCTCGTCGCCGAAGAAGGTGCAGGAGGTGTATTGCTTGGGGGTTTCCAGATCGATGAGCCGGCCGGCGGTGCGGGCCTCGTAGGCCTTGACGATCTGGCTGCCCCGCTTCTCATCCCGCAGGGCGGCGAAAAAGAGGTTGATCAGCTCGGCCTCCTTGGCTTCCAGCTGGGCTTCCGTGACCAGGCCCTTGGAGTATATGCCCCAGGCCTTGCGCAGTTCCCAAAGGATGGGACGGAAGAAGGGCCGCCCGCAGGGGCCCCAGTCCTGGAATTCGAGGACCCGGTAGTAGAAATCCCGGCCCGTTTCCCCTGCCATTGTGCTGCGGGAGTATTCCCGGTTCCATTCGACGACCCGCTGGGAACAGTTGCGGCTGTTTTCTATGTAGGAACTCAGCGCCAGGATAGGCGCATCCGAGATGGCAAAGGCGAGGTTGGCCTGTCCCAGGAGCCAAGCCAGGGCCAGCCAGATCCGGTACAACTTGGGCATGCGGAACGGGGAAGAGGGCGAAAACGGTATTCTAAACGCGTCTGACGCCGTGCATCGGCATGGAGCGGGGCTGGCATGAAAAAACCCGCCGGGGCGGCGGGTGCGAAGGCAGAAGACCCGCTCAGGCGAAGCGCGATTTTCGGAAGACGAGGAAGAGGGCCGGCAGGACCGGCAATCCGGCCAGATTGGCGACCCAGGCGTTTCCGTAGCGTGCCCAATCAATCCAGGGCGTCACGGCCAGCAGGCCGAGGACGATCGCGCAGTAAATGAAGACGGCTACGATCCTGAGATCGTTCTTCCGCATGGCTTACCTCCCTTGTTCTGTGCCAAAGATGATAGGGAGGAGGGCACCTCATCGACAGTAGGCCTATTAGGTATATGAAATGGGGAAATCCCGTAACCCGCATGGGGTGCCGCCCTGGGCGGATATCGGCTCGATGCGGTAAGGCTGTCTCGCTGGCGGCCGGGGCGGATCTCTCCGCCGCCGGCGCCGCGGCCAGCCCCTCGGCTGGAGTAGACGCAAGAGGGGGTCCCGATGGCTGGCTGCCGGTGATTTTCCCCTCAACCGGCTGGGAGGCGTACTTCGCAAAGTCGCTGCTCATCTTCGCTATGAGCGATGGAGACTTTAGTCCCGGCAGGACTCCGGCAGAATTCGGCGGAGCCAGTAAGTAGACCGCTTCCGAGGGGAAGACGGCCGTGGGGCGGACACTCTATCGGCGGCCGCGCAGCCCGCTGGCGACCATGGTGGCGATGAAGAGGAGAAGCGCCAGGGCATTGGCCATCCCGCCGGCGTGGCGCCAGGCGAAGACACCGTCGATGCTGCCCATGACCCGCAGGATAAGGGAAAGGTGCAGGGCAAGAAGGGGCAGGTAGAAGAAAGGGTGGTACGGAATCTTGAGGCGGGTAACCGCCGGAAAGATGATGGGGGCGTGGCCAAACACCATGGAGAACACGAAGCCCAGTCCCAGGGCGTGGAAGGCTGCGTCCCGGAGGGGATTGCCGGGGGCGAGGGCGCCGGCGATTCCCAGGAGGCCGGCGATGGCGAGCCATCCGTATCCCGACAGGAGACATAGGGCGATGAAGCGGGTGAGCCCCTGCTGCCGGGCGTTGCGGCGGGCGATGTCGTAGCGGATCAGCCAGATGGCCAGGGCGAGGAGGCTGGCCGAAAAGAGGACGAGTCCCGCTCCCTCCCGCCAGAAAGCCAGGAAGGCGCCGAGGAGCAGGCCGCCGACCATCACCAGGAACAGGGGCTTGGCTGCTGCGGGTGTGGGGATGAAACGGGTCAGTTCCAGCCGTTCTCCGGCAATGGTGAGCACCAGGAAGGCCAGCCACCAGGGCAGTGCCGGGAAAAGGCTGCCGGAAATCCACCAGGCGAGGCTGCCCACCAGCCAGCAGACGGCGGCGATGGCAAGGATGGCAGTGAAGACGGCGGCCTGGCGGCGCAACACCTGCAAGCTGGCAGCCACCAGGGTAGCCGCCCCGAGGGCGGACAATGCCTGGGAAACGGCCGACGGTGCCGCGCCCACCAGGGCCAGACCGCCTAGCCCGGCGCAAGCCGGCCCGGCGTAGGCCCAGCGCCGCCCCAGGGCGACGGCCCGCTCCAGGCTGATGACCGTGCCGAAGAAGGCGGAGATCATCAGGGCTCCGTGCCAGCCGGCGGAATCTACGGCGGCCTGGGGCAACTGCCACCCGAGGCGGGACAGCCCGGCCAGGACGCCCACCACAAGGGATGCCATCCCGAGGAGGAGCAGGGGGATGCGGGCGGCGGGGCGCAGGTCGCTCATCGGCGTACCGGCCGGCGGGTCACCAGCCGAAATGGGCTTTCACCCGTTCGCTCATCATCGAGGGCTCCCAGGGG
>JBLNBI010000346.1:0-7969 GCA_050259815.1 Actinomycetota bacterium
GATAGCATGGGCGAGGGCCCAGTCGTGGGGTGGAACGGTACGTCCTTCTTTGCCCCAGGCGTCTTCCGTCCGCTTGCCGCCTTCGGCCAGGGCCCGGTAGCGCACCCCGGGGCCCATGGCCAGCGCGGCAGGATTGGCGGAGGTGATACGCCCGTTGGCATCGGCAATCCACACCCCGATGGGGAGAGCCTCCAGCACGGCCTTGAGGGTCCGCTCCCGCAGCCGCAGGGCTTCCGTGGTCAGTTGGCGAACGGTGACGTCCGTATGGGTTCCGGCCATGCGCAGGGGATTGCCGTCGGCGTCCCATTCGTAGGCCTTGCCCCGGGCCAAGATCCACACCCAGTGGCCGGTCTTGTGGCGCATGCGGTAGACCGCCTCGTAGCGGTCTCGCTCGCCGGAAAGGTGCTCCGCCAGAATGCGGCGGCAGATGGGCAGGTCGTCCGGATGAACCAGTTTTTCCCAACTGCCCAGCTCGGGGACGATTTCGGTGCTGTCGTAGCCCAGCATGGTGGCCCAGCGGGGGCTGAAGGTGGTGGTGCCCGAGGGAATGTGGCGGTCCCAGAAGCCGTCGTTACTGCCCTCAAGCACCCGCTTCAGGCGGACTTCGCTGGCCGCCAGGGCTTCCTGGGCCGCCTTGATGGCGCCGATATCGACGATCTGGGAAAGAAGGCGGCGGGGCCGTCCCGCCGTATCCCGTTGCAGGGAAACGCCGAGGAGCGTCCAGGCGGGGGTTCCATCCTTGTGCAGGTAACGCCGTTCGACGCGGCAGGTATCCAGCTTGCCGGCCGCCATCTGCTGGAAGAGAAAAGCATGGGCATCCAGATCATCGGGATGGGTGATGTCCAGAAAGCTCATTCCGAGCAGTTCGTCGTGGGAATACCCTAGCAGTTTGGACAGGGACTCGTTGGCCTCCACCACCCGTCCGTCCAGGTCCGTCAGGGCCATGCCGATGGGGGCGTGGTCGAATATGTCCCGGAACTGTTGCTCGCTCTGGGTGAGGTGCTCGGCTGCCTTCCTGGACTCGCTTGCGTCCCGAATGCTGGCGATGATCCAGTGGTTGCCGTCGACTTCCACCGGCCTGGCGTCGATCTCGGCGGGGAAGCTGGAGCCGTCCCGGCGCAGGGCAGGGGAGTCCAGCCTGCTAGGCACCATGCCCGGGGCCGGGGCGATCTGTCGGAGAGCGTTCCAGCCTTCCAGTTCCAGGAACAAATCTGCCATCCCCAGTCGAGAAAAATCTACCTCGCTGAAACCGAATATGCCACAGGCCTTGCGGTTTGCCTTGACGATGCGTCCGTCACCGTCGGCGATGATCACTGCATCGGGAGCACCGTCGAAGAGTGCCTCGAAGGGAATCTTCTTGGGTGGGTCCATGTCGATGGGAACCGACTCCGCTTCGACATCGAGGACATGGCAGCGCCAGGCGAGATAGGCGGTGAGAGCGGAAACGAACAGGGCAATTCCGAGGGCGGAATATTGAAACCAGCGCTGCTCGGCAGGTAGCGACGGGGCCCCGGAAACGACCAGATAGCCGATGGCTGCGGCCGGCAGGGTGCCGAGGACAACCTGCAGGAAAAGACGATAGGTTCTGGAGAGGCGCCCGCTCGGCGCCGATGCGTCAAGCCGCGCGACCTCGGCTTCCTGCATTTGGGATCTCCGGTTGAATACGAAACATCTGGCGTGATTGCGAGCCGGCCGCTGCTGCCGCCGAACCGCAACGAGGGGGCGAGGAAGCAGTATGTGCCAAGCGGAATGCCGGTGACAAGGGGTAAGCGCCTGTCTGAAAAGCTGGGTTAAGGAAAGGGCTGGCAAGGGGATTCGACCTGCCGGGAATCAGTCCGGGACCAAACTGCCAAGACCACCTTTCTGGGCTGGCAGGATGTCACGTCGAGTCTCCCTGGCGAATGTTGAGTTATGGACATGACGGAACTTGAACGACTTTTTCCGCCAGTAACAGCGCTGGGAGGCGGGTTGCCCGTAAGGTACTGGTGGCGGTCGGGTGTGTCGATGGATAAAAACCCGCAACTCAATGGTGGTTCACCTACTCCCTATGGCGGGTTTTACTGTAGTTGCAGGCAGGACAGCTTCCGGTCATTCAATGGGCGGTGTTGGTCCGATATTTGTTGTACAGGGCCAAGACCCGGCCTACGAATTCGATGGTGGACTGGAATGGCGGAATACTGTTGTTGTGCCTTGCCACCGCATATTCGCCCGCATGATAGGCGGCCAGGGCCAGCCGGACATCGCTATCGAACATGGCCAGCAGGTCGCGTAGATACTTGGCGCCGGCGCGGAGATTCTGTTCCGGATCCAGGGCATTGGCCGCCCCGTACCGTTTGGCGGTGGCCGGCATCAGCTGCATCAGCCCGACGGCGCCGGCGGGGGACGTTGCATTGGGGTTGTATCGGGACTCCACGGAAATGACTGCATGGAGCAAGGCGCTGTCGATCTGGTAACCCCGGGCGATTTCGTCCACCAACGGTTCGTATTGGGACTTTGCGGACAGGATGTTGTTGATGTTGATCGGAGCGACGGCCGGAGGGCGCCGCACAAGCCGGCGGTCACGACGGGCGGAATCGCTGTAGGCCGCGAATCGTGGGGTCGAAGGCGCGCCGTTGAAATACACGGTGCCGTCCGGCCGGGAGAACATGTAGATGGTGTCGCACCGGGCGATGTACGGCAGACAAGCGCCGAGGCCGACCAAGATGTACCGCAGGGTCTTTGGGGTCATGCGGGTCTCCTGTATTTGAAAGTGTTGCTTCCAAATCAGTGACTACCTTATGCGGTTCGGGAAATACGGGGAATGGGGCGAACGGTGTAAATGGGATCGCCGCGCACGTTTAATGACGCATAATTTGTATTATGTAAAGTCCGGCACCGACGAAGAGCACCGCGAAACAGAAAGCGTATCCATGACTGCTCTGAACTAATATTGGGGCACAAGCCAGTGACTGTTTGATCCAGATCGCAATAAACGCAACCGACATCCCCTGGGAGCACACTTGGTGACTGTTCCAGAACTCCAGAATATCACCTGTCACCAATCCCTTATCGTGCCCCGAGTATCACCATGATCGCATTACGAGCATCCGCTTTGGCCGCAGCGTCTGAAGTCTTCGCCTTGTATTGCGCAAACGCTGGAATAGCAATCGCTGCCAGAATGCCAATGATTGCAACAACAACCATCAACTCAATCAACGTAAAGCCTTGGTGCTTGCCAAGCATATCTCCCCCTTCTAGTTATAATTCTCATGATCGCATGGATAGTGACTTTCGTCATAACCCTACAGGAAGCGATAGTTACTCACGTCCCCACGCCGCTACCTCCCCTACCCGCCTTTCCATGTACTTCTTCTGAGAATCCCGCCGCTCATTCTGGTCCGGACCATTCCCATCCTGGATTTCCCCATGTGCCGCGAATGGCTTAATGGAACGGTTTACGTCCTTCCCGCTAGCTCCCGCCCACCGAGCTTCTGATGGGCAGCCAAACGGTGAAGGTGGTGCCCTTCCCCTGTTCGCTGTGGACGTCGATGTGCCCGCCGTGCTTCTCGATGATGCCGTAGGAGACGGATAGTCCCAGGCCCGTTCCCTTGCCGATCGGCTTGGTGGTGAAGAAGGGATCGAATATCCGCGGGAGGATTTCCGGTGGAATGCCCTGCCCCGTATCGGAAACGGCCACCCAGACGAAGTCATTCTCCCGGCCGGAGCGCAGGGTGATCGTGCCCCGCTCCTGGATCGCCTGGGCCGCATTGACCAGCAGGTTCATGAAGACCTGGCTTATCTGGGATATCCGGCATTCCACGAGGGGAAGCTCGTCGAGTTCGCGCTTCACCTCGGCCTTGTACTTGATCTCGTTCCAGACCACGTTCAAGGTGCTTTCAAGGCCGGCGTGCAGGTCGGCCAATTCGAGCTTTTCCTCGCCGGTCCGGGAAAAGTCCCGCAGGTCCTGCACGATCCGCCGTACCCGGTTGGTGCCGTCGACCGATTCGGCGATGAGGTCGCGGATGTCACTCCGCAGGTATTCCAGGTCAACCTGCCTCTTCATGGCCAGGATCGACTCCATCAATTCCGGATGGGCCGTCAGCGCCGCTTCCGCCTTCCCATAGGCGTCGATGAGCAGGAACAGGTCGTTTACATAGCCTTTCAGCGTTCCCAGGTTGGAACTCACAAAGCCGATGGGATTGTTGATCTCATGGGCAACTCCCGCGGCCAGTTGACCGATGGATGCCAGCTTTTCCGACTGCAGCAGTTGAGTGTGTGCCTCCTCCAGCTTGCGGATCAGGAGGCGCTGTTCCTGTTTCTCTGCCTCCAGGGCTTCCTGGGTCCGCCGCCGCTCCTGGATTTCCCGCTCCATCTCTTCCTTGGCCCGCTGCAAGGCTCGGGTGATCTTCCCGTTCTCTTCCAGGGTTTCCTTGAGCTTGGCGGTGCGTTCCCGGATTTTCCCCTCCAGCAGGATGGCGGCCTGGAACTGGCCGAAATCGGATTCCCGGGCGCTCATGCCCCTTTCGACCCGATCCATGAGCGCGTTGATGATCTTCTGCTGCCGGGCGATTTCGGCCCTCAGGGTTTCCTCCTGGGAAGCGGCGGCGGGGAAAGCCGGATCATTCATCATCGTTCTTCCTGCCGCTGCCGATGGCCAGCCCCGTGAATGTCTGGCTCACGTGCACGCCGCAAAACTGTTCGCCATAGGTGCTGAAGCCGATGGTGTGATTGGCCCGCAACATCTCTGCGACTTCGGCCTTCAAGCCGGAGTCCGTCGCCTCGATGTTGCGGAGGATGCAGTCGCAACCCAGCACAAATTGGGGAGCGCCGATTTCGTCCCGGATGGCATCGAAGGTGCTCCGCAGATTGGACAACAGGTCGTTGCGCTGCGCCACCCTCAGCACCAGACCCTCTTCAATGGCGCAATAGAAGGTGAGGCTGCCGTCCGGGTTGGCCTTCTGGATGGCCCGGATGTAATCGGTGCCATCCATGACGACCACAACGGGGGCGGCGGCGAAATGCATGGCATTGAGTTCGGCGACGGGAATGCCGATCGCCCGGGCGTACTCCTCGGTGGCCGGCAGGCCGTTGATTTCCCGGACGATGCGTCTCTCCGCATCGGCGCTGGTCACCACCAGCCGTTCCTGGCCGCTGACGAAGTGCTGGGTCTTGAAAACCTTGAAGGGAAATGACGTGGTTGCCAGGATGACCACGGCGCTGTCGGTATGGAAGGCACCGTCGAAATAGACCCAGGTTCGATTGAATTCGAGGTCGTCGCCGGCGGAACCGCCGGTAATGGGAATGTCGCCCAGGGCGACTTGCAGGGTGCGGGCAAGGGGCTCTTCCCGGACCGAGAGGCCATCGATGAGCACGAGGGCGAAACTGTTGGACGCATCCGCCGCTGGGGCGGCCTCCGCCAGGCGGGTCAGCAGATCGTCTGCCAGGGCCTGCCCCCGGCTCGGATGGAAGTCCTGAAGGTGATCCAGCAGTCCGGATACCGCGGTGCACACGCCCGCCGGCAGCGCCACTCCGGAGAGGCTTCTTTCCAGGTAGCCGGCGGGGCCGATTTCACCGGCCGTGGTGCAGCCGACCACCGGCGTCTTGCCGAACAGGCGCCGCATCTCGTCGCCCAGGGCGTCGAGATCGTATTTGCTCGAGCAGAAGAAGAGAACCAGGGAGATGTCTTCCCCGTTCAAGGCGGCGTGGATTTCCCGTGCCGCCAAGCGCGCATCCGTCTGGCACGACTGCGCGGTGCGTATGGATTGACCGTTTCCCATGTTGTCCCCCTCCTTGCTGGCGTATCCGGTCTTGTGCATGGAGCCGGCAGGCCGGCTGCTGCATCGTTGTACCCCAAGTATATGCGAAGGCCGGAAGGGTGGCGGAACTCTGCCGGGTCTTGATCTATGCAATTGCAGCGTACGCAACTCACTGTATGATTGGCTGAAGAATATGGAGCAGTGGTTCCAGTGCGGCTCCCAAGAAGGAGTATGGTCGCTTGATACCGGAAACATCTACAGCAATCCAAGGCAGCGGCGATGGGGAGCGACGTCCGACGCTGCTGCTCGTCGATGACGAGGAGAACATCCTGTCGGCCATGAAGCGCCTGCTACGGCGCAACGGCTACCGTATCCTCTCCGCCGGCAGCGGCCAGGAAGGACTGGCGATTCTGGCGACCGAGACGGTGGACGTCATCATCTCGGACCAGCGGATGCCCCAAATGACCGGCATCGAATTCCTGCGCCAGGCGAAGGAGTGCTGCCCCGACAGCATCCGGATGGTGCTATCGGGTTACACCGACCTCGAAACGGTCACCAGTGCCATCAATCAGGGCGATATCTACCGGTTCCTCACCAAGCCCTGGGACGACGATGATCTCCGGGCCAATATCGAAGATGCCGTCCGGCGCAAGACGATCATTGACGAGAATGTGCGACTGCACCGGGAACTTACCCAGACCAACGCCGAACTCGCCATCGCCAACGCGCGCCTGGAGCAGCTTCTCCAGGAAAAGCAGCAGCGTATCCGCATCGATGAGGCCAGCCTCCGGGTGTCTCAGGAAGTCTTCCAGCACTTGCCGTGGCCGGTGTTGGGCATCGACGAAAACGGCCTGATCTCCGTAGCCAATCAGGCGGCCCTTGAGTTCTTCGACGCCTGTGGCCCCCTGGTCGGCAGCTTCATCAATGAGGTGCTTCCGGACCCCTGGAGTGCCGCCGCGACCTCCCAGGAGGAAGGCGACATGCTGGTTCAACACGGCGCCCAGACCTGCCTGGTGCTGTGGCGGAATATGGGGGCCAGTTCCTCGTCCCAGGGACGACTGCTGGTCATTTCTCCATGCAAGCGCTGTGCGGTTTCCCGTATTTCCGGGGAAGCCGGCACCGTCCTGTGCAACGCTCCCTGGACGCCATCCCCATGAACGACAACCTGCAGCCTCTTTCCGACAACCCGCCCTTCACCCTGCTCTGTGTCGATGACGAGGCCAACATCCTGTCGTCCCTGCGCCGCCTGTTCCGGCCGGCGGGCTACAAGGTGCTGGTTGCCACCAGTGGCGCCGAGGCTTTGGAAATCCTGGAACGGGAACCGGTCGACCTGATCATTTCGGACATGCGCATGCCGGTGATGGATGGAGCCACCCTCCTTGCCATCGTGCGGGAGCGCTGGCCCCAGGCACTACGCATCCTGCTCACCGGCTACGCGGACATGGAATCCACCATCGCCGCCATCAACAGGGGAGAGATTTTCCGCTACATTTCCAAGCCCTGGGATGACACCGATGTGCTCCTGGTGGTCAAGAGCGCCTTGGAGCGCAAGGAACTGGAGCGGGAGAAGGCTCGGCTCGAGGCCCTCACCGCCCGCCAGAACCAGGAGCTGAAAGCCCTCAACGCCAGCCTTGAACAGAAGGTGGAGGAGCGTACTGCCGAGCTCAAGCTGGCCAACGAGCGCCTAAAGCAGAATTTCCTGGTGTCCATCAAGATGTTCTCGGGCCTCATCGAATTGCGGGAAGGGGGCGTCGCCGGCCATTCGCGGCGTGTCGCGGATCTCTGCCGCAAGCTGGCCGCCAAGCTGGAGCTGGATGCCAAGGCGCAGCAGGACGTCTTTCTCGCCGCCCTGCTCCACGACATCGGCAAGATCGGGTTCCCCGATGCCCTCCTCGCCAAGCCCGTTTCCACCATGAGCGGGGAGGACATGGGCCGCTACCGAAAGCACCCCCTCGCCGGGGAGTCGGCCCTGATGCCTCTGAATGAATTCAAGGAGGCCGCCAAGGTCGTCCGCTCCCACCACGAACGCTTCGACGGCCAGGGCTTCCCCGATGGCCTGCAGGGCTTCGGGATTCCCGTCGGCGCCCGCATCCTGGCCGTTGTGAACGACTACGACGCTCTCATCAACGGGATGCTCAGCGCCAAGCGCATGACGCCGGAAGAGGCCAAGGCCCTCCTCGTCCAGTCCCGGAACAAGCGCTACGACGCCCAGGTGGTGGACGCCTTCATCGAGA
>JBLNBI010000347.1:0-3470 GCA_050259815.1 Actinomycetota bacterium
GGCGGAGTTGGCACCTTCAGGCTCATCGCCTGGGTTGCCGGGCTTCATCGGGCCGTTACCCTCAGCCGCTCTTGATAAGAGTCACCTTGTGTGGTGGTTGTTGGAGCAAATACTACCACGCACCGGACGGCCGGTCAACAAACTGTTCTCACAAAAGAGAACAGAGCCAACCCGTCGGGGGTTGGCCCTGTCTGGCTTACATTTTTACGTCCAGCAGCATGCCTTTGATTTCGCCGATTTTGGCGAGAATGCCGAGCCGGTCCTGCTCCTGGTTCAGCACCATGTTGGTCAGGTTCTCCAGTTCCTCGTTCACCTTGCGAATGGTGACCAGCGTCCGGTGCTCCCAGGCCTGCGAGTCCCACTCCATGTGGGTCTTGACTTCGACCATGTTGGTGGTGAGGTCCCGCATGAGCCCGGCGATGGCCTGCCGGTACCGCTTGAGGTCGGCCATGGAGAGTGTCTGGCCCAGCTTCTGGCCCAGGTCGTCGATTTCAGCCAGGGCCTTGTCGATGCGCTCGTTCAGCTGTCCGACCCGGGCTTCGACCAACTGGGCCCGAAAGTCGCCCCGGGCGCCGGCCTGGGCAGGCCGGTCGGTCCGGTCACGGGTGGTAATGGCCTGGGACATGTCCGTTCCGATGCGCACACGCTCCATGGGCCTTCCCCCTTCCTACGGCTCGATCGCCGCCAGGATCTCTTCCGTGGCCGGCATTCCTTGTTTCGACCAGGCAACCTTGCCTTCCTTGTCGACGACAAAGACAGACCGCTGAATTCCGCCCACGGCGTTGGTGGCCCCGTAGGCGATGGCGACTTTCTTGTCCGAATCCACCGCGATGGGGAACGGGAAGCCGAACTTCTCGGTCCACTTCTGGTGGGAAGCCAGGCTGCCGGGGTTGACGGCTACGACCTGAGCATCCTTCTGCGCATACGCCTCCGCCGCGTCCCGCGCGGCGCTAAGCTGCTTGTTTCAGCCCGGCGTATTGTCTCTGGGATAGAAAATCAGAACGGCGTGCTTGGTGCCCTGGAGCGCAGAGAGGGTAAACGGCCCCTGTGTGCTCTCCAGCGTGAAATCCGGCGCCAGTTCTCCCGGTTGGATCATAATGCAGGCTCGCCTCCGCAGAAGAAACGGTACATTTTGGTTCGCTACATCCTCTGCGAATCCTGCCTTTTCCATCCCATGGGTTAATGAAACTCTTCCCGGCGGAGGAAGCGGGTGATGGGCTCGGTCAGCCAGACGCAGTCCTGGAGGGCGCCCGTGTGGCCGGCGCCGGATTCGAGGGGCGCCACCTCCGCCTGGCCGCCGTGCTGATTGACAAGGTCAGCCAGTTGGCGGGAGAGTTGAGGCGGGAAGAGCAGGTCGCCCACGACGGGCATGAGCAGCAGGCGCGCCCGGATCTTCTGCGCCGCTACCTCCATGCCCCGGTTGCCGTAGCCGATGTCGTGGAGCAGCGCTGCGCGGGCGGTGTAGATGAAGTGATTGGCATCAAACTCGGCGGCGCAGTTCCGTGCGATCTCCGCGATGCCGGACTGGAAGGCAAAGCGGCCGTCCCAGTCGGCGCGCGGATGCATGGAGCCGTGGGCGGTCTTGCGCTCCCACCGCTCGTTGATCCAGGCGTCGCTGCTGACCATGGTGGAGAGCAGGAACATCGCCCGGGCCAGCCCTTCGGTCGGGCCCTCGCCGTCGTAGTACTGCCCGCCGCGGTAGGCCGGATCAGCCATAATGGCATCGATGCCGGCCTGGCAGACGGCCAGCGAGAAGACGGGCGGCGCCTGATGGGCGCTGGCGACCGCGATCACCTTGTCGACCAGATCGGGGTAGGTGACGGCCCACTCCAGGGCCTGGAAGCCACCCGTGGAGGGCCCGGCGACGCAGACCAGCCGCTCAATGCCAAGGGACTGAAGCAGTTGCTGCTGGAGGCGCACGTTGTCGCGCATGGTGATCTGAGGGAACGCCCGCCCATAGGGATGTCCGGTGGCCGGATTGATGGTGGCCGGACCGGTAGTGATCACCATGGGGTTGCGGGCCCGGAGGTTGCAGAGGGAGTCCACCGCGATTACGAAGAAGCGGTCCGTGTCGAACGCCTTGCCCGGCCCGATCAGCGGTTCCCACCAGCCCGGTGTTTCGTCGCCCGCGGAGTAGCGCCCCGCTGCGTGGCTGTCGCCGGTGAAGGGGTGGCAAATCAAAATGGCGTTGTCACGGCTCGGGCTCAGGCGCCCGTAGGTCTCGTAGCCGACGGTGACCGGAATCGACTCGGCAATGTCCAGGTCAAGCCGCGGCGTGTGATAGATGTGCTTTTGCACAAACACGAACAGATTCGCCTCCCGAGCAAGGAATGTTCCTTCAAGGGCGGCGAAAACCCTGTTTTTGATTGCTCGGATCTTACTGGGAAGCGGGTTTGCGGGTTTTTCCTCCGACTTTGGCGACCTTTGGCGCGGGCGCTTTTAGCGCCGCCTGACCGAACTTGCAGTGCTCCAGCAGGGGACACTCACTGCAGCGGGGCTTGCGGGCGTCGCAGACCTGCCGACCGTGGTGAATCAGCCAGTGGTGGGCCTGGCTCCAGAGTTCCCGGGGAATCCGCTTCATGAGCTGTTCTTCGACCTGCTCGGGGGTTTCGGCATCGGCCAGGCCGAGCCGGTTGGCGACCCGGAAGACGTGCGTATCTACGGCGATGGCGGGAACGCCAAAAGCGTTGGATAGGACGACGTTGGCCGTCTTGCGGCCGACGCCCGGCAGTTCCACCAGCTCTTCCATGCTCTTCGGCACCTCGCCGCCGTGCTTATCCAGCAGGAGGCGGCAAGTGGCGTGGATGTGCTTGGCCTTGGACTGCCAGAGGCCGCAGTCCCGGATCATCTCGCCGATCTGGTCGGGCGTGAGCGGGGTGAAGTGCTCCGGCCGGTTGTGGGTGGGGAACATGCGGGCGGTGACGATGTTGACCCGGGCATCGGTGCACTGGGCGGAGAGCATCGTCGCGATCAGGAGTTCGAAGGGCGTGGTATGGTTGAGGGCGCACTTGGCGTCCGGGTACATGTGCGCCAGGGTGTCCAGGATCGGCTGAACGGGGACGCGCTTGGCAGGCATCGGTTTCACCTCATGGCTCTGTGCTTTCGACGTGGCCGGCGCCGAACCCTGGTGACGCTATCTGGGAGGTGTGGGTACGCATGGCATTCGAGTTTGTGGCTGCGCTTTCGGATGCCGACGCCGCTGTTCGCCTGTCGGCAGCGGTTGCGCTTGAAGATGCGCTGCAGCAGGAATTGGAGCAGGGGCGGGTGGAGTGGGAAGGTTTCGTCTCTGCGATTCTGCCGGCGCTAATTGCCGCGGTCGGGGATCCGCACAAGGGGGTGCAGGTCCATGCGGCGGGCTGCCTGCAGTTCCTGGCTTATCAGTCCGGCGCCGTGCTGCCGGCCCTGCGGGAAGCCATGGCCGGGCCGGATGCCTGGCGGGCCTGGGGGGCGGCGCTGGTGAGTGCGCGCAC
>JBLNBI010000348.1:0-5990 GCA_050259815.1 Actinomycetota bacterium
CCAGGCCCTCGGGGCTGCGGGCGAGCACCGCTACTTTCCAGCCGTAGCGGGCGTATTCGATGGCCGTGGCCCGGCCGACGCCGGCGGAGGCGCCGGTGATGACGACGATGCTGTTTTCCACGTCAATGGCTCCGATGGTCGAGAGTGGTGGGAAGCTGCCAGGGAGCCGGGTAGACCCGGCGGTTGAGGTAATCCGCAGCCCCCAGGCCGAAGAGGATGACCAGCAGGAAGACGGCGACGGCCCCCGCCAGCCGGATCAGGCCCCGGGCATCCCGCAGGTGCATGAAGAACACCGCCACCAGGCCGGCCTTGGCGACGGCGATGGCGAGGTTGATGGCGGCGTTCCACGGCCCCAGGGGCAGGAAGGCGCTGCCGGCGGTGGCGGCGAGGAGCAGCAGCAGTGCGGCCCACACTGCCAGGGCGCGCTCAGCCGGCCTCATGCACTCCTCCCCACCAGGTAGAGGATGGGGTAGAGGAATATCCACACCACGTCCACGAAATGCCAGTAGAGCCCGGCCACCCGCAGCCTTTCCGGCTCTGCCAGGGCGCTGGTGTCGTGGCGCATGGCCAGGGCGAAGGTGATGACGAGCGCGATGCCGATGGCCAGGTGAACCGCATGCAGCCCCGTCATGGCGAAATAGAGCAGGAAGAAGAGCTGTCCGCCCTGATCCAGGAAGGAGCCCCGGCCGGGAAAGAAGTGGGCCTGCCATTCGTGGCGGTATTCCGTCCCCTTGATGGCGAGGAAGGCGATGCCCAGTACCGCCGTCACCGCCAGCATGGCCCGCGCGACTTGCCGGCGCCCGGCGGCCAGGGATTCCACCGCCAGGGCCATGCACAGGCTGCTGGTCAGCAGCACTGCGGTGTTGGCGGTGCCGAGGACCATGTCCGTATCCCGCGCGGCGGCGGCGAAGGCTTCCGGGAAACGCAGGCGGCCGTAGCCGTAGGCGAAGAAAAGCGGCCCGAAGAACATCAGCTCGGTGGCGAGGAAGACCCACATCCCGAAAGTGGCCGCCTCGGCCTGCTGGCCGTAGCTGGCGAACTGGGGGGCGGCCGAGCTGGTCATGGGCGGATTTCCTCTCCGGTGGGGCTGTAGTCGTAGGGTTCCCGGGTCACCGTCGGGGGCCGGTCGAAATTCTCCGTCGGGGGCGGCGAGGCGGTCTGCCATTCGAGCCCCGTCGCCTGCCAGGGGTTTCCGGCGGCCCGGCGGCCGTAGAAGATGGACCAGGCGAGATAGCCCAGGGGCAGCAGGTAGCCCACCGCCAGGATGGACGCCCCGGCCGAGGACAGCACATTGAACAGGGTGAATTCATCCGGATAGGCGTGATAACGCCGGGGCATGCCGGCGACCCCGAGGAGGTACTGGGGGAAGAAGGTGAGGTTGAAGCCGAAGAAGATGAGGATGGCGGCCACCCTCCCCCACATCTCCGGGTACATCCGGCCGCTGATCTTGGGCCACCAGAAATGGACCGCCCCCAGGTAGGCCATGACCGAGCCGCCCACCATGATGTAGTGGAAATGGGCCACCACGAAGTAGGTGTCGGTCAGCGGCACGTCCAGGGCGAGCGACGCCAGGTAAAGCCCGGTCAATCCGCCGATGGTGAACAGCCCGACGAATCCCAGGGCATAGAGCATGGGGGCCGAGAAGGTGATGGAGCCCTTGTAGAGGGTTGCCGTCCAGTTGAACACCTTGATGGCGGAGGGGATGGCCACCAGGAAGCTCAGCAGGGAAAAGACCAGGCTGGCGTAGAGGGACTGGCCGCTCACGAACATGTGGTGGCCCCAGACCAGGAAGCCGATGACCGCGATGCCCAGGATGGCGTAGGCCATGAAGCGGTAGCCGAAGACCCGCTTCCGGGCGAAGCAGGGGATGATCTCGCTCGCCACCCCCATGGCCGGCAGGACCATGATGTACACCGCCGGGTGGGAATAGAACCAGAAGAGGTGCTGGAAGAGGAGCGGGTCGCCCCCCAGGGCCGGGTCGAAGATGCCCACCTGGAAGATGCGCTCGATGCCGACCAGCACCAGGGTCATGGCCAGGACCGGCGTGGCCAGCACCAGGATCAGGCTGGTGGCGTAGTTGGCCCAGACGAACAAGGGCAGCCGGAACCAGGTCAGCCCCGGCGCCCTCATGGTATGCACCGTGACGATGAAGTTGAGCCCGGTGAGGATGGAGGAGAACCCGGTCACGAACACCCCCGCCAGGGTCAGCACCACGTGGGAATTGGAAAAGAGGGTCGAATAGGGCGTGTAGAAGGTCCAGCCGGTATCCACGCCCCCCAGGAACAGGGCGACCAGGATCATCACGCCCCCTGCCACGTAGATGTACCAGGAGAGGAGATTGAGGCGGGGAAAGGCCAGGTCCCGGGCCCCGATCATCATGGGCATGAGGAAATTGCCCAGGCCCGAGGGGATGGACGGGATGAGGAAGAGCCACACCATGACCACCCCGTGGGCGGTGAACAGGCGGTTGTAGGTATCCGCCGTCACCAGGTCTCCCGGGGCGGTGGCCAGTTCCAGGCGGATGAGGGTGGCCGCCGCGCCGCCCACGAAGAAGAAGGCGGTGATGGCAGCGAGGTAAAGGAGGGCGATGCGCTTGTGGTCCCGGGTGGTGAGCCAGGATTTGAGGCTGTAGCCGTCGGTGAGGTAGCTTTCCGCCATGGGTCAGCCCTTCGACGTGGCGCGGAGGTATTCGATGATGGCCATCAGGTCCTCCTCGGAAATCTGGCCCGCGAAGGACGGCATGATGGGCTTGAAGCCCGCCACCACGTCCTTCCTAGGTAACAGGATGGAATCCCGCACATAGCCCTCGTCGGCGACAAGGGTCCGGCCGTCGGCGAGATGGACGGTGCGGCCCAGGAGGCCGTCCAGGTCCGGGGCATGGACGCTGGAGCCGGGGGCGTGGCAGCCGCTACAGCCGTAGCGCCGGAAAAGCTCGAAGCCCCGGGCGGCCATGCCGGCTTCCGGCGTGCTCCGTTGCAGCCAACGGGCGAAATCCGCCGGCTCCATGGCGACGATGCGCCCGCCCATGGCGGCGTGCTGGGAGCCGCAATATTCGGCGCAGAACAGCCGGTATTCCCCGGCCTTGGTCGCTGTGAACCAGAGGTTGGTGTAGCGGCCCGGCACGACATCCTGCTTGATGCGGAAGGCCGGCACGAAGAAGCTGTGGATGGCGTCCTGGGAGGTGAGGATGAGCCGCACGGGGCGCCCCACCGGGATGTGGAGCTCGTCGATCTCCCGGCGGCCGTTCTGGTGCTCCAGCTTCCACATCCACTGCTTGGCCACCACGAACACCGGCATGGCGTCCGCCGGAGGCTGGTAGAGGTCCGCATAGCCCCGGGCCGCCCACACGAAGATGCCCAGGAAGATGAGCAGCGGCGTGACGACCCAGGCGATTTCCAGGGGGCGGTAGCCGGCGGGGGGATGGCTACGGTCGGCCCGGGAGCCCCGCCGGTAGCGGATGGAGAAAAAGAGGATGAGGGCCGCCACCGCCACGGCCACCAGGCCGGTGATCAGGAAGACGCCCAAGAAGACCCGGTCCACCGCCGCCGCCTGGGTGGAGGCCGCCACCGGCAGGAACTGGATGCCGCTCATGCTCCCCTCCCCGACCGGCGGCGCCAGATCCAGGCGCCCAGCCCGAGGGCGATTCCCAGGCAGACTGCACGCACCAACCCCATGACCACCCCGCTGTAGCGGCCCGTCGCGGGGTCGTAGTGGGAACAGAGGAGCAGCAGCCGGTCGGCCAGGGTCCCTACCCGCCCGGCCGCGGCCTCCTCCAGAGCGAGGCGCACTTCCCGGGGCGCGAAACGGACCCCGGTGAAATAGCGGGCGATGCGACCGTCCGGAGTCGCCACCAGGAAGCCGGCGGGATGGATGTACTGGCCTAGTGCCGGGTCCCAGGCGTAGGGAAAACCTGCATCCCGGGAAAGATGCGCTACCGCCTCGCCGCTCCCGGTAAGGAAATGGGCCGACACTCCCGGGGCGAGGATGGGCCGGTAGGCGTCCCGCCGCTGCCGGGCCTCGGCCGGCCCCTCCCGCGGGTCGATGCTCACGGCCACGAGGCTGTAGCGGGAAGCGGGCAGTTCCGCCTGGACCAACGCCTCCAGGACGCCGTCCAGGAGCGTGCTGCACAGGTTGGGACACTGGAAGTAGCCCAGTACGATCACCGCCGGCCGCCCTGCGAGCAGGTCGCCCAGCCGCACCCCGCGGCCCGATTCGTCCACCAGGCCCAGCTCCAGGGGCAGCGGGGCACCCAGCCGCTGGTTGATTTCCAGGGCATTCGGCGGGCCGGCGGCCCCGGCCGGGAGGGCGCCGAGGCAGAAGAGGCAGAGCAGCAGCCGGATCATTGCCGCCCTCCTTTCGCCCTTCCCCGCTCCACCATCATGGCCATGGCGGCTTCGACGGGAATCCGCACCGTCCCCGCCCGCCGGTCCAACCAGGCGTAGTCGTGGAGGAGCCTCTCCTTTTCCGCGAAATAGGCGGCTCTTTCGTCCTGGGGCGCCGGCAGGAGGCGGGGGGCGTCAGTGGGGAATCGGCCGGGACCGCTGGGGCTGGTATCGGCGGGGATATGCCATAGCGCCAGCAGCCCGCGGCACACTGCTGCCACCAGAACGAGGGCGACCAGGATGACGGCCGCCACCCGGAGGACCGCGGGGGCGTGGACGCCGCCCGTTGCCGCGTCTTGCCGGTCCACGTCAGGCATCCCGGGGCCTCCCGATGGGGAAAGGCAGGGCTTCGGAGGACGCGAAGGCCATGCAGAGGGCTCCCATCCCCAGGGTCGTCGCGGCCAACAGCCAAGGCAGCAGCAGCCCGTCGAGCCGGGACGCGACCGAGGGCAGGATGAGCCCCCAGATTTCAAGGAGGTGGGCGGCCAGCAGCCCGGCCGCCACCCAGGCCAGCCCCCGGGGCGACTCCTTCACCTGCCGGAAAAGCAGGGCGAGGAAGGGGATGGCGAACTGGCCCAGGACGACCGCCAGCCCCAGGAGAAGCCAGGGCTCTTCCCTCCGGGCCACGTACCAGGAAATCTCGTGGGGAAGGTTCTCGGACCAGATGATGAGGAACTGGGCAAAGGCACAGTAGGCCCAGATCAGGACATAGGTGAAGAGGAGATTGCCCAGGTCCCGCCTCACCCCGAGGCTGGCGGCCGGGCTGGCAACGAGGATGGCAAGGGCGAGGCCTCCCAGGGCCTGCCCGGCAACCACCTCCAGCCCGAAGATGCTTGAATGCCAGAGGGGCATCAGGGACATGAACCAGTCCACCGCCGCAATGCTCCCGGAAACTCCGTAGGCGATCAGGGCGACGGCGGCGAAGGGGCCGGAGCGTTCCAGCCGGGGCTGCCTGGCGGCCCAGGCGAGCAGGTTCCACAGGAGCAGGATGGCCAACCACCGGACCATGAAGGGCCCCGGTTGCAGCCAGCCGCTCTTGAAACCCGGCGCGGACAGTCCCCCCGCCCAGCGGCCACTCCCCTGGTCGGCGTCGGCGGCCCAGGCATAGAGGCCAGCCATCCCGGCGAGGATCGGCAGGAAAAGGATCACGAACCCAGGCAGGAGCTTGCCGAGGGCGAGGAGCGGCCGGCGGATGGCCTCTCCCCAGGCACCGCCGGTGAGGTTGTGGATCCAGACGCTGGCCAGCCCGCCCAGGGCGAGCCCCAGCCAGAAGCTCCAGGCGGCCAGCCAGGCCGCCAGGAAGGTGGTCCGATCCCGCCACCAGGCCGGCAGGCAGACGGCCAGCAGAACAGCCCCGAGAATGCCCAGGCGCAGGCGGAAAGCGGGGTTCATTGCCCTTCCCCAGTCCGCGCAGCCAGTTCTCGCCGGGCCGCCTCCGGCAGGTCGGCGGCCTTCGCCTGCTGGGAGAGCTGGAGAGCCCGGATATAGGCGACGATGGCCCAGCGGTCGGCGGGCTCCACCCGGTCGGCGTAGGAATACATGATGCCGTATCCCCGGGTGATGACGTCGAAGAAGTGGCGGTCCGGCGCGTTGCGCAGCCGGTCCAGG
>JBLNBI010000349.1:0-12601 GCA_050259815.1 Actinomycetota bacterium
GTGAAACGAAGTCGCGCCAATGATAGTGAGCACCCCGCTCGCGAAAGTAGGTCACCGCCAGGCTCCCCACACCCCACCAAGCCCTCCCTGGAAAACCAGGCGAGGGCTTCGTGCTTTTTACCGGGCCGAAAGCCCCCGGGCCCCCGCCCCCGGCAGGGCCATGCGGAATACGCTTCCACCCGTCTCTCCTGCCTCTACCCAGATGCGGCCGCCATGGCGTTCGACGATGCGCTGGCAGATGGCGAGGCCGATCCCGGTACCCTGGTATTCCTGTTGCGTGTGCAGGCGACGGAACATCTCGAAGATTTCCCCCCGGTGGGCCGGGGCGATGCCGATACCGTTATCCGCCACCCCAATCACCCAATCGTCCCCATCCGGTCGGGCCGACACGGTTATCCGTGGGGCCGAAGAGGTGTTGTACTTGATGCCGTTTTCGATCAGGTTCTGGAACACCTGAACCAGTTGGCTCTGATTTCCCATGACCAGGGGAAGCTCCTCCCATAA
The DNA here is from genome assembly GCA_050259815.1 of Actinomycetota bacterium. Taxonomy (GTDB): domain Bacteria; phylum Pseudomonadota; class Gammaproteobacteria; order Burkholderiales; family Rhodocyclaceae; genus JAGTRP01. Next base: position 505 of record JBLNBI010000349.1, read on the forward strand.
GACTTCAGCACCTGTCTCCGAGATCCGCCAGGAGAGGTTTGCCCTGGCATCTTCGAGCACCTGGTGTAAATCTACAGGAGCGAAGGATGTGGGCTGACCGTCGAGTCGGGCACAGGACAGCAGATCCTCCACCAGCGACTGCATACGTCTGGAGCCTTCCACCACGAGGGCGGACCACTGCCTCGCCTGCTCGTTCAGATGGCCCATGGCTTCCTGGTGAAGAAGCTGAGTGAAGAGGGAAATGGTGCGCAGCGGCGTCTGGAGATCGTGGGCGGCGACATGGGCGAACTGCAACAACTCCAGATTACGCTGTACCAGCGCTTCCTGGCTGCGCTTCAACCAGCTGATGTCGTGCCAGGCGCACAGGACGATATCCTGCTCGCCTTGCCGGATGGGGGACAGGGTGGTGTCCACATCGACTTCCCGCCCGCCGGCATCGAGATAAACCCACTCGAAGCGGCGGGGAGAACCCTGCCGGGCTTCCCTGAAGAACTGACGGGCCTTGGCAGCGGAAGACGCCCCATCCGGCTGAATGGGGGGGGAAATCTGGTCGGGCGTACGGCCCACCAGGGCGGATTTGTCACCATAGCCCAACAGCCTCACCGCTGCCGGATTGGCCTCGATGAAGCGCTCACCGTCCATCAGAAGCATCGGTTCGGGCCATTGTCCGATGAGGCTGAGGGAAAACTCCACTACCGTTTCCGTATTCGGACTCATGTGTATCACCTTTGTGCGGGTATCGTGTCGATAACCCGTCGCTGGCCGCCCGGCCTTATGCAGAGAACGTACAACGCGTTCCCTCGGATCTTCCCATTATTTTTATGGGGTATTGACCGCATAACCCGGGAATATGTTCCGCGAATTTTTGCGGATGCCTCACATTTCGGCAGATAGGGTTAGGGTCTATGCTGGGGCGGAATCCTGCCATGATGGCTTTCCCTTAGGCGATGCCTACGTCGGCATCACCTGTCGATGGCTTTTACAGCCACCACCCCATGCCCTCGGAAAGCGTTTATAAAACAGTCGGTTAAATGATTGGCACGAGGCTTGCCGTCGGGAGGCCTGCCGATACCTACCGGTGTCGTCGGATGGATTGCTCGCTCTTTCTGGTGCCCGCCCCGGGGGCGGGGCTCTTGGGACAACGCCACTCGAACCGTGGAGAACAACATGAAACGGAAACTGAAAACCCTCTTATGCGCATGCTCTGCCGCCGCCATGCTCGGCGCCGGCCAGGCCGGAGCTGCCGTACTGCTCTCGGACAATTTCAATTCCGAGGCCCAGGGCCTCAATCAAACGAGCTTCGCCAACTGGGCCGTGACCGGCGGCTCGGTGGACGTCATCGGGACAGGATTTTTCGACCTCTATCCCGGCAATGGCAATTACGTAGACCTGGCCGGAAGCACTGGCACCGGGGGAACCCTCACCTCGAAGCAGAGCTATTCCATCGCACCCGGGGAAAGCTTCGATCTCAAGTTCGACCTGGGCGGTTCGGCCCGGGGGACCAACGACGTGGTGACCGTCAGTCTGGCCGGAACCACCCTCGCCACCCTGAACACGCTGAGCAGCGACCCCCTCGCCCAGCATTCCCTGAGCCTGACCAACAATACGAGTTCCATCCTGTCCGGTTTCCTCTCTTTCCGGAATGTGACCGGTGGCACCCAGGGCGCCATCCTGGACAATGTGGTGCTGTCCAGCCTGTCCGGCGAGGTGCCCGAGCCGGCTTCCCTCGCCCTCCTGGCCCTTGGGCTGGGCGTGCTGTTGCTGAAGCGCCCCAGTCGGGGCCGCTGGTATTGATGGAGTAAAAGGCCATAGGGGGCCGGTCGGCGACCGCCCCCTCCGTGACCTCTGGTCGTGGCGGTATGCAGGAAGCCGGTTTCCCGGAACCTATCGCCGAGCAAAAAGATCGACCGAGGGCTTTTCTCCATAAGAGGTTACGGATATTTCCCGGCGCGCCTTAGTCAAACCCGGCAGTCGTATTCCGTCGCACCGGCTCCGGGACAAATCCTCTCCGCCGGTGTCGGCAGGAGAGGAATAGCCATGGCCAGGATATTGCGGCACCTTCCGTGGGTGCTGGTTGCAGCAGCCGGGGCCTTTGCCCTGGCAATCGTCGCCCTCAACCGGGGCGAGACCGTCAATGCCCTGTGGGTGGTGGTTGCGGCAATCTGCAGCTACCTCATCGCCTACCGCTACTACAGCCTGTTCATCGCCAGCCGGGTGGTTTCCCTGGACCCCCACCGGACCACCCCGGCCTATCGGCACAACGACGGGCTGGACTACGTTCCCACCAACAAGTATGTCCTTTTCGGCCACCACTTCGCCGCCATTGCCGGCGCGGGGCCCCTGGTAGGCCCTGTTCTGGCCGCCCAGATGGGCTACCTGCCGGGCATACTGTGGATTCTGGCCGGCGTGGTGGTGGCCGGCGCGGTCCAGGACTTCATGGTGCTCTTCGTTTCAGTGCGGCGGGATGGCCGCTCCCTGGGCGACCTGATCAAGTCCGAATTGGGGCCAGTGCCCGGCGTCATCGCCCTGTTCGGGGCATTCATGATCATGATCATCATCCTGGCGGTTCTCGCCCTGATCGTGGTGAAGGCCCTGGCCGAAAGCCCCTGGGGTACCTTCACCGTGGCCGCCACCATCCCCATCGCCATTTTCATGGGGGTCTATTCCCGCTATATCCGGCCGGGACGGATCGGCGAGATTTCAGCCATGGGCTTCGTCCTCCTCATGGCGGCCATCGTCCTGTGGGGCAAAGTGTCAGCCAGCGAAACCTGGGCGCCCCTATTCACCTTCAACGGCGTGCAGCTGACCTGGATGCTCATCGGCTACGGCTTCGTGGCCTCCGTCCTGCCCGTATGGCTGCTCCTGGCTCCCCGGGACTACCTGTCCACCTTCCTCAAGATCGGCGCCATCGTCGCCCTGGCCCTGGGCATTGCCCTGGTGGCCCCGGATCTCAAGATGCCGGCCCTGACGCGGTTCATCGACGGCAGCGGACCGGTGTGGTCCGGAAGCCTCTTCCCCTTCCTCTTCATCACCATCGCCTGCGGGTCGGTATCCGGCTTCCATTCCCTCATCTCCTCGGGCACCACGCCAAAGATGCTGGAAAACGAGTCCCACGCCCGTTTCATCGGCTACGGCGGCATGCTCATGGAGTCCTTCGTGGCCATCATGGCCCTGATCGCCGCTTCCATCATCGAGCCGGGACTCTATTTCGCCATGAACAGCCCCGGCGCCCTCATCGGCACCACGGCCGCCAGCGCGGCCCAGGCCGTCTCCCAGTGGGGCTTCGTCATCACGCCGGACATGCTGACCGCGACCGCCCAGTCGGTGGGCGAGCACACCATCATTTCCCGGGCCGGCGGCGCGCCCACCCTGGCCATCGGCATGGCGCAAATCTTCTCCCAACTGGTGGGCGGGACCGCGATGATGGGCTTCTGGTACCACTTCGCCATCCTGTTCGAGGCCCTTTTCATCCTGACGGCGGTGGATGCGGGCACCCGGGCCGGACGTTTCATGCTCCAGGATCTCATGGGCACCTTCGTCCCGGCCCTGAAGCGCACCGAATCCTGGGCCAGCAACACCATCGCTACCGCCCTCTGCGTGGCTGCCTGGGGTTACTTCCTGTACCAGGGCGTAGTCGATCCCCTTGGGGGCATCAACACCCTGTGGCCCCTGTTCGGCATCTCCAACCAGATGCTGGCCGCCGTGGCCCTGGTCCTGGTCACCGTGGTCCTCTTCAAGATGAAGCGGGAGCGCTATGCCTGGGTGTCCATCGTGCCCACCCTGTGGCTGCTGGCCTGTACCCTCACCGCCGGCTGGCAGAAAGTGTTCCATGACAACCCCAAGATCGGCTTCCTGGCCCAGGCGAACCGCTACCGGGATGCCGTTTCCCAGGGCCAACTGCTGGCTCCGGCGAAAAACATGGACCAGATGCACCAGATCGTGGTGAACAACTACATCGACGCGGCTCTCGCGGCCCTCTTCATCCTGGTGGTGACCAGCGTGCTGGTCTATGGACTGCGCTCCTGCCTGCTGGCCCTGCGCTCCAGCCAGCCCACCATCCGGGAGGTGGCAGGGGCACCGGCCCAACGGGCGTAGGCAAGGGGATGGGCGCTTTCCTCAAACGTCTCAGCCGTCGCCTGTCCCAGGCCGCCCGCCTGATGGTCGGCCTGCCGGACTACGACAACTACGTCGCCCACATGCGCAGCCGTCATCCGGACCGGCCGGTCATGACCCGGGAGGCGTTCTTCCGGGAGCGGCAGGCGGCCCGCTATGGGGGCAAGGGCACAGGGCGCTGCTGCTGACGGGGAAATACGGTCCGGAGGATGGCAGGAAGGCGGGTTTCCCTGTCCGGATGGACGCGCCGGGATGCTGTCTCAATCAGCAAGCCAGGCCCCATCCGCCCATCCTCCTCCGGAGCACAGCCCGTGCGACCCCAACGACATTGTCTTTCCCGTGCCACCGCTGGTGGATTTCGGCTCGCCGCCCTGGCGATTCTGATGCTGTCTTCCTTCCAGGCTCTAGGGGAGGGCAAGGAACTCCTCCTGCGCTACGGCCAGGCAGGCAGCAAATACGAAGGCGCCGGGGTCGCCCTGCATCTGGCGCCCCTGTGGTCCAGGGACCTAGGCAATTGGAAGGCCGTCCTCCTGCCGGAACTGGAACTGACCCATGTCCGCTACACCGGCTCCCAGCCTGGCCCGGACAGTTTGAACGAGGCCGGGGCCAAGGCCATGGTTCGCCTTGCCCGGGGTGGCGGGGAGCTGAGACCCTATGCCGAACTGGGCCTTGGCGCCTCCTACCTCACCCGGGACCGGCTGGGCACCCGGGACTTCTCCACCCACTTCCAGTTTTCCGAGCATGTTGGCTTGGGCGCCGAGTTCGGGAAAGGCTGGTTCGCCGGATGGCGCTACTCCCATTATTCCAATGCGGGCATCAAGGAGCCCAATGACGGCATCGACCTCCATCAGGTGGTGATCGGGGTCAATTTCTGACATTCCGGCCTCCGCCAGCCGGAGGCCGTGCGTGTTCTCCCGTATATCCCGGAACCATGATGCGCGGGTAAAACGTCCTCGGACTTGGCACGGCACTTGCGTCATGCCCCTTGAATGGGGGCGCAAGGCCTCCGATTCCCGATTTTGAGGACAGGACAATGAATCAAGCCGCAGAGTCTGCCATCGAACAATCTCCGGTCAAGCCGCGCCCCTACGAGACCAGCCGCCAGCTCTATGTCCGGGCGGTGAAGGGCTTCTTCGCCAACTGGCGGATCTCCCTGGTCCTCCTCACCCAGCTGGTTTTCTACGGCACCCTGTGGCTCCAGTGGAACGGCCGGCAGGCGGTCCTTTTCCATTTGGTGGAGCGGAAGTTCTATCTCTTCGGCCTCATTCTCTGGCCCCAGGACGTCATCTACCTGGCGGTGCTGCTCATCATCTCCGCCTATGCCCTCTTCCTGGTCACCGCCGTGGCGGGCCGGCTCTTCTGCGGCTACGCTTGTCCCCAGACGGTCTACACGGAAATCTTCATGTGGATCGAGAACTGGATCGAGGGCGACCGCAATGCCCGCATCAAACTCGACCGTTCGCCCCTGGCCGGCCGGGTCCTGCGCGTGAAGACCACCAAGCATCTCCTGTGGCTCGTCCTGTCCCTGTGGACGGGCTTCACCCTGGTGGGTTACTTCACACCGGTCAAGGAACTGCTGACCGAGGCCCGATCGGTGGCCTTCGGCCCCTGGGAGATCTTCTGGATCGTCTTCTACGGTGGCTTCACCTACCTGATGGCCGGACTGATGCGGGAAGAGGTCTGCCGCCACATGTGCCCCTACGCCCGCTTCCAGGGGGTGATGTTCGATCCCGATACCCTGGTCATCACCTACGATCCGGAGCGGGGCGAGCCCCGGGGCGCCCGCAAGAAGGGCGCCGACCACAAAGCCCAGGGCCTGGGGGAATGCGTCGATTGCGGCGTCTGCGTCCAGGTTTGCCCCACCGGTATGGATATCCGCCGGGGGCTCCAATACGAGTGCATCGGCTGTGCCGCCTGCGTGGACGCCTGCAACGAGGTGATGGACCGGATGGGCTATCCCCGGGGCCTGGTGCGTTACTCCACCGAGAATGCCGGCAACCGGCACCTGACCCGCAAGGAAATCTTCGCCCGTATCATCCGGCCCCGCATCCTGGCCTATACCGCCATCCTGGCGGTTATCGCCGGCGCTACCGGCTGGTTCTTGGGCCACCGCATTCCCCTCAAGGTGGATGTCATCCTGGATCGGGCCACCCTGGTGCGGGAGATGGAGGACGGCAGCGTCGAGAACGTCTACACCCTGCGCTTCATGAATACCGACGAGAAGCCGCATCGCTACCGCATCGGCGTCAGCGGACTGGAGAAGATCGGCGTGGTCGGCAACCAGGAAGTGGAGGTGTCCGCCACCACCATCAAGGATGTGCCGGTGACCATCCAGGCCCGGGGGAGTGCCCGGCAGGGCGGCTCCCAGCCCATCCAGTTCCGGGTGGAGGCCATGGACGACGAGCGCATCCAGGTGCGGGAAAAGGCGGCCTTCGTCCTGCCCTGAGCGAAAGCCTGGGGCGGAGACCCGAGCACGACTGGAAACACTCCCGTCACGGATCGATACACTGCATTACATTGCTAATGACATCTCCCGGGCAACCGGCTGCGTTATTCGCCTCAAGGTGCTGCACAGTGCGGCACCCGAAAACGCAACCAGACAATTGCTCAAGGAGATTCACAATGCTGAACAAGGTCATCGCCCTCGCCATCGCCGCCGGTTTTGCCACTGCTTCCTTCGCCCAGGGCGCTGCTCCGGCGACCCCCGCCACCCCGGCCGCTCCTGCCGTGAAGGCCGCCGCTCCGGCTGCCGCTGGCGCCGAGAAGAAGGTCGAAGCCCCCAAGGCCGCCGAACCGGCCAAGGCGGAAGCCGCCAAGGGCGATGCGCCCAAGGTCGAGAAGGTCGGCGAGAAGCACGAAAAGCACGAGAAGCACGGCAAGAAGGCTGAAAAGGGCGAAGCCAAGGCCCCGGCCAAGACCGAAGCTGCGGCCCCCGCCGCCGCGCCGGCGACCGCCGCCAAGTAATCACCGGCCGGTCTGTTGCGGAAGCCCTCAAGTTAGCCCTTGAGGGCTCCGTTAATGGAACCAGGCATGACGATGCGGCAGATCCCGATGGATAAATTGCATATCACCATGGTCGCTACCTGCGACCGTCTCCTGTCCCTGGTCACGGGGCCGGGAGCGGCCCGCGATCCGGCCGTGGCCGAGGCGGCCCTGGAAGCCATCGAATTCCTCCAGGCCCTGGAGGGCTATTTCAAGGGCGCCGAGGTCCGTGCGCCGCTCGACCCGGCCGTCCCGGCCCGGTTCCATTTCCGGCATCCGGCCGAGACCTCCCTTCACGTCACCGACGTGCTCAAGGTGCTGAACGAAGAGGGCCTCTACGGCCCTGCCGGCAGCCCTTTCCCTATCCAGTAGTCAGTTTTCCGGCCGATACCGGCAACCCTGCCAAGTCCCCCGGGCGGCCAGTTCGGCCGTCAGCCGGGGTGCCAGTTCCGACAGGCGCAGGTTCCAATGGGGCGCCAGTTTGAGGGCCGGCGGCACTTCGCTGCCCAGGCGCTGGAGCAGGATGTCCGGCGACAGGCATTCCACGAAATCCGCCAGCAGCCTAATGTAGGACTCCTCGTCCAGGAGCGGCACCGCCTCGGGATTCTTCTGCCATTCCCGGGCCAGGGCCGTGCCCCGCACCATTTGCAGCTGGTGGAGCTTCAGGGCCCGGACGGGCAGGGCGGATAGCCGGCGGGCACCTTCCAGCATGCTCTCCCAGGATTCCCCGGGCAGTCCCAGGATGAGGTGGGCGGTGATCTGCAATCCCCGGGCGGCGGCCCGCCGGATGGCGTCCCGGCTGGCGGCGAAGTCGTGGCCCCGGTTCACCTTCTCCAGGGCAGCGTCGTTGCAGGATTCCACCCCGATTTCCAGTTCGATGATGTGGTCCCGGGCCAAGGCCGCCAGGTAGTCCAGCACTTCGTCCGGCAGGCAGTCCGGCCGGGTGCCGATGGCCAGGCCGCTGATGCGCGGGTGGGCCAGGGCCTCCTGGTAGCAGGCCCGCAATTCCTCGAAGCCGCCGTAGGTATTGGTGTAGCTTTGGAAATAGGCGATGAAGCGCTGGGTGCCCGGGTAGCGCCGGTCCAGGAAGCCCATGCCCTTGTCGATCTGGGCGGTGATGGAATCCCGCTTGTCCAGGTAGCCGGGGGTGAAGCCCGCGTTGTTACAGAAGGTGCAGCCGCCGGTGCCCAGGAGGCCGTCCCGGTTGGGGCAGGTGAAGCCCGCCGCCACCGACACCTTCTGCACCCGTCCGCCGTGGTGGGCCTTCACGTAATCGTTCCAGGCGTTGTAGCGGCGTTCGCCGAAGGGGGAGGAAGGGCTCATGGCGGGACTGCGGGACCGGATGGGCCCGCAGTGTAACCGATCCTCCCGGGAAGTCAGGCCGGTTCGGGGACCGTCTCGGGCAAGGGCGGGTGCCATTGGAGAAGGCTGTCGAAGGCCCCCGGCTTCACCGCCGGCGAGACCAGGTAGCCCTGGAACTGGTCGCAGCCCGCTCCCTTCAGGAACTGCCGCTGGGCCTCGGTTTCCACTCCCTCGGCAATGACCTCCAGCATCAGGGCCCGGCCCAGGTTGATGACGGCGGTGACGATGGCGGTGTCACTGGCGTTGTGGGGCAGGCCGTCCACGAAGGAGCGGTCGATCTTGAGCTTGTGGATGGGGAAACGCTTCAGGTAGGTGAGGCTGGAATAGCCGGTCCCGAAGTCGTCGATGGACAGCTGCACCCCCAGGTCGGCCAGTTCCTGGAGGCGGGAGAGGGCCTCGTCCGCGTCCTGGACCAGAATGGACTCGGTCAGCTCCAGCTCGATGGCTTCCGGCGGCAGGCCGGCGTGGCGCAGGGCGGTGGCGACGGAATGGACGAAATCCGTCTTCCGGAACTGCAGGGCCGAAACGTTGATGGCCACCACCAGATTTAGGCCCCGCCGCCGCCAGTCGGCCGCCTGCTTGACCGCTTCCTGGAGCACCCATTCGCCGATGTGGGCGATGAAGCCGGTTTCCTCGGCCAGGGGGATGAAGCGGTTGGGGGGCACCTCCCCCAGTTCTTCGTCCTGCCAGCGGATCAGGGCCTCGGCGCCGATGATGCGGCCGCTGGGGACATCCACCAGGGGCTGGTAGTGGAGCCGGAAGCGGCCCTGTTCCAGGGCTTGGCGCATGGCCTGGTCCAGCTTCATGCGGGAGAGGAGGTCCACGTTCATCTGCCGCTGGTAGAAGCGGAAATCGGCCCGGCCGTGCTCCTTCACCCGGTACATGGCGGTGTCGGCATTCTTGATCAGGTCGTCGGCGCACTGGCCGTCGCTGGGGTAGAGGGCGATGCCGATGCTGCAGGTGACGGTGAAGCTCAGGTTGTCGATGGAGAAGGGCCGGGACAGGGCCTTCAACACCCGCCGGGCGGTGGCCTCCACCCCGTGGGCGTCTACGTCGTGGAGCAGGAGGACGAACTCGTCCCCGCCCAGGCGGGCGGCGGTGTCCGACTGGCGCAGGCAGGCCTTGATGCGCTCGGCCACCTCCACCAGCACCTTGTCCCCGAACAGGTGGCCGAGGGAGTCGTTGATGTGCTTGAAGCGGTCCAGGTCGATGAACAGGACCGCGAAGCTCCTCCCTTCCCGGGAGGCCCAGCGCAGGGCGAAATCGATGCGCTCCCCCAGGAGCACACGGTTGGGCAGGCCGGTGAGGACATCGTGGTAGGCCAGTTCCTCGATGCGCTTGTTGGCCGCCAGCCGCTCGGTCAGGTCCTTGAAGAAGACCACGTACTGGTTGCCCTTGCCCTGCTCCTCCGCCACCCGCACGAAGGAGGAAAGCACCGGCGTGCTGGAGCCGTCCTTGCGGCGGTTCCAGATTTCCCCCTCCCAATAGCCGTCTTCCTCCAGGCCCTGCTCCAGGCGGGCAATGAAGTTCTCATCCTCGGGCTGGTAGAGGAGCTGGCCGATGTCCCGGCCGATCAGTTCGCTTTCGGGGTGGCCGGTGAGTTGCCAGGATTGGGGATTGGTGGCGACGATCCGGTAGGCGGCGTCGGTGACCAGGATGGCATCCAGACTGGATGAGAACACCTTGGCCGCCAGTTGCAGGCGTGCCTCGTCGGCCAGGCGCCTGGTGATGTCCCGGAAGGAAAACACCCGGCCGATGGGCCGGCCCCGGGCGTACTGGGGCAGGGAAACCCGCTCCAGCACCCGGCCGCAGCGCAGCACCACCAGATCGGTGGCCTCCGCCAGGGGGGAACGGCCCAGGTCTCGGAGCCGGGCCTCGTAGCCTCCGGCATCCATGACCTTGCCCGCCAGCCAGGCGTGCACGGCATCGTCGTCCCGGCGGACCATCAGGTCGTAGGGCAGGTCCCAGAGTTCGGCGAAGCGCTGGTTGTAGCTGCGGATACCGTTGTCCAGGTCCACCACCAGGATGCCGTCGGCGGTGGATTCCAGGGTAGCCCGCAGTTCGGCGACGATCTTTTCCAGCTCATCCTCCACCCGGCGGCGCTCGCTCTGGTCGTTGATCCCCACCACGTACACCAGGCGGCGGCCGTCCAGCATCACCCGGCTCACCCGCCGGTCCACGTGCAGAATGGAACCGTCGGAGCGCCGCAGCATGGTGGCCGACAGGATCTCCTCGGAACGGCCGGCGGCGATGTCCTCCCAGAAGAACATGTCCTCGGGGGTGGCGGCCAGGTCGCTTACCGGCCGCCCGACGAGGCTTTCGGCATCGGTGCCCAGCATGTGGCAGGCATTGCGGTTGACGGCCAGGATGTGGAAGTCGAGGCCGTCCACAATGAAGGCCGATTCGATCAATCCCTCGATCAGGGGCTGCCAGAGTTCCAGGTCGGCGCTCATGGGGACTCCTCGGCAAGGCTGCGACCGTGCTCGAAGAAGTAGCACATGCGTTGCCGGGGGGACAGGTAGTCGAAGGTGGCCTTGGGCAACTGCAGGGGGCGCAGGCTGCGGCGGATGCCGAGACTCGGCTCGGTGCCCAGGTCCACCACCAGGGCTTCCTCCCGGGGAACCGCGGCGTCGTGGATGACCACCCAGGGCTTGAGGGGCCGGGTGGCGTTCACCGAGACCACCAGGGCGTAGCGCTCGTCGGTGAGCTGGACCACGGACCCCGGCGGATAGACCCCCATCATGCGGACGAAGGCGGTCAGGGTTCCCGGGTCGAAGGACTGCTTGCGCTGGACGAACAGGTGGGACATGGCCTCGTAGGGGGTGAGGGCCTGGGCCGGGTTGCCGGGATTGCAGAGGGCATCGTAGCGGTCCACCAGGGCCACGATGCGGGCAGCGGGAGAGATGAGGTCGTTCTTCAGGTGGAGCGGATAGCCGCTGCCGTCCGCATATTCGTGGTGCTGGCCGATCACCAGGAGGGCGGCCTTGGCGAGCTTCATGCGCTTGCCGGCTTCGACCCCGTAGCGGACATGTTCCCGGTAGGTCTGCTGCTCGGCGGTGGAGAAGCGGTCGTCGAAGTAGCGCAGCCGGTCGGGCAGGCCGGTCTTGCCCAGGTCGTGGAGCAGGGCGCCCACCCCCAGGTCCCGCAGGGCGTTTCTATCCAGGCCGCAGGCCCGGCCCAGGAGCAGGGAGACGACGGTGACGTTGATGGCATGCAGGGAGGCCCGTTCCCCCACCTTTTCCGACAGGAGCCGGATGCAGGATTCCTGCTCACCGCCGATCATGTCGCTCATGCCGTCGATCAGGGCCTGGGCGGCGTCTCGGGCCGCTTCCGGGCGGCTCGGGGCGGACTCTGAAATCTGGCGATAGGCCCGGGAGGCCTCCCCGAAAAGCCGCTCGCATTTCTGCAGGCTGGCCCGTTGTTCGGCCAGGACTTCCCGGCGGGCGTCCCGGGGCGATTTGCCGCCGGCAAGGGGCTCGGCGGGTGCCGCCGGTTCGCCGGCCGTTCCCCCGGTGGGGGACAGATCGGCCTCCAGGTCGCTACGCTGGGGCGAAAACCGGATGCGGTCCAGCCCCAAGGCGCGGATGGTGTCGATCTGCGCCGCGGAGTTGATCTTGAAGCTGTTCAAGGGGAAAGGATG
>JBLNBI010000350.1:0-4985 GCA_050259815.1 Actinomycetota bacterium
GCATGGCCACCGGCAGGACGAAGCGGAAGAAAGCCCGGTGGGCCGCCTTTTCCCGCTGGTACCAGACCTCGCCGCCGTGGCGGTCCACCACTTCCCGCAGGGTCAGGGGCATGTTCTCGCCGGGGACCTGCATGGTTTCCAGCTCCCAGGTGTAGAAGGTCTCGGAGGACATGGCGGGGCCGGCCCAGATTACGTCCAGGTAGGCCAGGTGCCCTTCGGAGAGCAGGCGGAAGCGCAGCTCCCGGATTTCGTAATGGTCCTGGAGCCGGGAAGCCAGGAAGGTGATGGCGAAGACCAGGGAGAAGCTGTCGGCCTTGATCCACAGGCCGTCGTCCAGCTCCTCGGTCTTGCTCGGCAAGCGGAGCTTGTCGTCGATGCTGCGCTGGGCGGCAGCGATGACGTCGATGCCCAGCACGTCTTCCAAGGGCCAGCGGGTCTTGAGGGAATCGGAAAACTCAGCCATGGTCCGGTCCAGGCGCTGGCTCATGCCGCCGGCCTCTTCCTCGACGATGCGCACGAAGCGCTCCCGCAGTTCCGGCTCCATGTCCGGGTAGTCGATCAGGTTGGCCACCGCGGCCCGGATATTGCCCAGGGACGAGCGGCTGCCCTCGGTCAGGGAATGGAGCACTTGGTCGCGGCGGGCGTCCTGCTCCATGTTGCGGGTGATGTTCTCGACGGACAGCACGTAGCCGGAAAACTCCGGTTCAGCCGCCGTCCCGCCCTGCCCCGCCAGGACCGGGACCATCTGCACCCGCAGGAGCTGGCCGCCCCGGGCAGTGGTGATGAAATTGGCCATGGCCGCCCGGCGCCGGGCCATGCGCCGGTGGATGACCTCCAGGGCATGGGTAATCTGGCTCTTTTCCAGGATGGAGTAGATGGAGCGCCCCAGGCCGATGAGGGCGCCGCCCGCCACCGACGTGGGTCCCTGGGCCAGGGCCTTGAACTGGAGCCGGGCCCGGTTGTTGTAGAGGAGGATGCGGCCGTCCAGGTTGCAGACCACCACCGCCTGGGCCAGCTCGGACATGAGGGCGGCGAGCCGGTTCTTCTCCTCCTCCACGGAAGCCTTGGCCTTGGCGATCTGGGAATCCACGTCGTCCATCAGCTCGTCCCGCTGCTGGGCCAGGTCGTTGGCGGCCCGGGCCAGCTGCTTCACCTCCGGCGGCCCTTCTGGCGTCACCCGGAAATTGCGGTTGGCCCCCAGCATGAGCCGCAGGGTTTCGGCCATGCGCAGCAGCCCCTCCACGTACTGCTTGAACAGGTGGTGCAGGACGCCGACGCCGATCACGAATCCGAAAATGGTCAGCAAGGTGCCGATGGGCAACCGGGACAGGAGCAGCTCGGTCAGCATCTTGCGCTCGGTTTCCTGCATGTCCAGCCAGACCAGCAGGGAGGTGACCATGAAGGGCCCGGTCATGAGGAGCCCCAGGATGCCGATGGCGATCAGGAAACGGTGTTTCGCTTTCATGCTGCCTTTTTCAGATTGTTGTGGACCGGAACCGGCGGCCTCTGGCCGCCTACGGAAAACTGTGGATCAGGCGGATTCCAGCATGCTCTTCACCTTGGCGACCAGGTCCTTGGTGGAGAACGGCTTGGTGATGTAAGCATCGGCGCCCAGGGCGAGGCCCTTGGCCACCTCGGTCTGGCGCCCCTTGGCGGTGAGCATGACGATGCGCAGCCCAGAGCGGGACGGATCGGCCCGCAGGGCCTCGCACACCTCGAAGCCGGACTTCCTGGGCATCATGACGTCCAGGAGCAGCAGGTCGGGCTTGAAGCTATCCACCTTCGCTAGGGCCTCCTCCCCGTCGTTGGCGATGGCCACCTGGAAGCCCTCTTTCTTCATCAGGAATTCCAGGGAAATGACGATGTTGGGTTCGTCGTCGGCGATCAGGATCTTGTGGCTCATTTTGTCTTCCTCCTTGATTTTATGTATTTGTCGGCAGCGGGACCGTGAAAACGAAAGTCGCCCCCTGGCCGGGCCGGCCTTCCACCCAAAGCCGGCCGCCGAAATATTCCACGATCTGGCGGCTGATGGGCAAGCCGAGGCCGGTTCCCTTGGGCTTGTCCGTCAGGGTGTTGCCCCCCTGGCGGAACTTCTCGAAGATGAGTTCGCTCTCGCCGGGCCCCAGGCCGGGGCCGTTGTCGGCCACCTCGACGCGCACCTGCCCGCCGTCGGCCTTCACCGCTACCTCGACCCGGCCGGTTCCCCCCGGCACGAACTTCACCGCATTGGAAAGCAGGTTGATCATCACCTGCACCAGGCGATCCCGGTCGGCCAGCACGACCGCCCTCCCCTCCTCAGGAAGGTCCGTCGAAATGGCTACCTGCTTGTCCCGGAAAAGCTGCTCCAGGGAATCCACCGATTCCCGCACCACTTCGGCGATATCCACTTCGCCGGTGGTCCATTCCGCCTGTCCCGACTCCAGCTTGGCCAGATCCAGGATCTGGTTGATGAGCCGGGTCAGCCGCTCCGCTTCGGTCACGATGATACCGAGAAAACGCATGCGGTCGGCGAGTTGGAGCTTGGGATCGTCATGGAGCATTTCCGACAGGGCCCGGATGGAGGTGAGCGGGGTGCGCAGCTCGTGGGTGACCGTGGAAATGAAATCGTCCTTGAGCCGGTCCAGCTCCAGGAGGCGGTCGTTGGCCTGGCGCAATTCGGCCGTGGCCGCCTCCAGCTCCTTGGATTTGCGCTCCAGCTCCCGGCTGTAGGCGCGGACCTGGGAAGCCTCGTCCAGGATGTCCAGGACTTCGTCCAGCCCTAGGGTTTCCTCCTCCACCACCGAGCTGACCATGACCCGGGCGCTGGCGGAGCCGATGGCCCCCGCCAGTTGGGTTTCGGCAAAGTGGACGAATTGGGCATCGGCGGACAGCTTGTGCCAGTCGGCCACCCGATGGCGGGCAGCGTAGGCGGCCAGTTGCTGATGGGCCCGCCCCGGCCCCAGGAAACGCTCCAGCAGGCCGACCAGGGACTCCACCGAGGCCTTGCCCCGCCACAAGCGCGATTCGGCGGCCCGGGGGTCGAGGCGGAAGATATCCACGAAGCGCTCCGCCTGGCTTGCCTCCACGGCATCGGGCCGGGACATGAGGGAAACGCCGACGAACAGGCCGATGTTGGCGAACAGGCTCCAGAAGAGGGTGTGGGTGATGTCGTCCATGCCCCCCAGGCCGAAGAGGGCCTGGGCCCTGAGCCACGACCAGCCGAAGAGGCCGAAATCCATGAAATCCCGGCTGATCCATCCGGACTTGGCAAAGGACGGCAGCAGCAGGGTGTAGAGCCACACCAGGAAGCCGGCCACCAGGCCGCTCACCGCCCCCCGCCGGGTGCCCGCCTTCCAGTACATGCCGCCGAAGATGGCCGGCGCGAACTGGGCGACGGCGGCGAAGGAAATAAGGCCGATGCCGACCAGGGCGTAAGCCTCCCCCGCCGCCCGGAAATAAACATAGCCCAACAGCAGGACCAGGGCGATGGCACCCCGGCGGATGCCCAGCAGGATGCCGGAGAGGTCCTTTTTCTCCGCCAGATTGAGCCACCGGGAACGAAGCAGCCAGGGCATGACCAGATCGTTGCAGACCATGGTGGACAGGGCGATGGTCTCGACGATGACCATGCCGGTGGCAGCCGAAAGCCCGCCCAGGAAGGTCAGCATGGCCAGCCCCTCGGCCCCCTGGGACATGGGCAGGGTCAGGACGAAGGTATCGGGGTTCACGCCCCTGCCATCGAAATGCAGCAGGCCGCCGATGGCCACCGGCAGGACGAAGAGGTTGATGAGGAGAAGATAAAGGGGGAAAAGCCACACCGCCCGGCGCAGGTGGCCCTCGTCCACGTTCTCCACCACCATGATCTGGAACTGGCGCGGCAGGAAGAGGATGGCAAGCCCCGATACCAGGATGAGGGAGGCCCAGGTCCCCGCCCGGGCCGAATCCAGCTCCAGCAGCCGGGCGACCTCCGGGTTGGCCGCAGCCCGCCCGAACAGGTCCGGGAAGCCGTCGAAGAGCCCATAGGTGACGAATAGCCCGACCATCACGAAGGCGGCCAGCTTGACCACTGAATCGAAGGCGACGGCCGCCACCATGCCTTCGTGGCGCTCGGTGGCGTCCAGGTGACGGGTGCCGAACAGGATGGTGAACACCGCCAGCACCGCCGCGATGGCGAAGGTGGAATCCCGCCACCAGGGCTCGCTAGTTTCAGCCGACAAGGGAAAAAGCACGTCCAGGCTGGCCGAGATGGCCTTGAGCTGGAGGGCGATGTAAGGCACCACGCCGATGACGGCAATCACCGTCACCAGCCCAGCCAGGAGCTGGCTCTTGCCGTAGCGGGAGGCGACGAAATCGGCGATGGAGGTGATGCGCAGGCTCTTGCTGATGCGGATCATCTTCACGATGACCGACACGCAGAGGATCATCAGGGTCGGGCCCAGGTAGATGGTGAGGAAGGACATCCCCCCGGAGGTGGCCCGCCCCACGCTGCCGAAGAAGGTCCAGGAAGTGCAATACACCGCCAGGGAAAGGGCATAGACGTTGGCGGTGATGACCGATTTGCCGGCATCCGCCCGGGCATCGCCGTAGCGGGCGATGGCGAAGAGCACACCCATATAGGCGGTCGCCAGGAATGCCACAAACCAGCTGGAGGTCATTTGGACGGGGTTTCCGCCACCCAGGCTGCCAGGGCGATAAGGACGCCCCACACCCCGAAAAGGTATAGGAAGACGTTGGGCACCCCGCCGGTGCGCCCCTCGGGCAGGGCCAACAACGGATAGGTCAACAGCGGAATGCCGAATAGGGCGAGAGCCGCCAACCGTTGGCGGGTCGGACTGCTGCGCTTCATCACATCCAGTTCCCCCCTGAAATAAAAACGGCTAGCACGCCCTGCGTGCCAGCCGTCTTGTTGCGGTCTTTGCTCGCCGCATTGGCGGTCACCTGATGGGCGACCATTTGTCTCCTCCTTGCCTTGTATTCAGGAAGGGCGGCGTGGCAAGCGCGCCGCC
>JBLNBI010000351.1:0-5335 GCA_050259815.1 Actinomycetota bacterium
GCTGGGCATCCCGAAAAAGCGGGCGGTGCGGTCGGTGTCCAAGTACGCCATCGCCGACATCACCCTGGATTTCGAGGACGGCACCGACATCTACTGGGCCCGCCAGCAGGTTTCCGAGCGCCTGGCCGGCGTCATGAAGGACCTGCCCTCCGGCGCCGACGGCGGTCTCGCCCCCATCACCACGCCCCTGGGGGAAATGCTCATGTTCACCATCGAGGGGGATATCTCCCTCGACGAGAAGAGGAGCCTCCTGGATTGGGTGATCCGGCCCCAACTGCGGACCCTCCCCGGCGTCGCGGACGTGAACAGCCTGGGCGGCTTCGTCCGTACCTTCGAGGTCACCCCGATGCTCACGGCCCTGCGGGCCCGGGGCCTGACCCTGGCCGACCTGCGGGCCGCCATCGAAGCCAACAACCGCAATGACGGGGCCGGCCGCATTGCCGAGGGGGAGGAATCCCTGCTAGTACGGGTGGACGGCCGGGCCCGGGGCATCGAGGACCTGCGCTCCATCGTCATCCGCAGCCGCAATGGCCAGCTCACCCGCCTGGGGGACGTGGCCACGGTGCGCATCGGCAGCCTCACCCGCTACGGCTTCGTCACCCAGGCCGGCCGGGACGAGGCCGTCGAAGGCCTGGTGCTGGGCCTCAGAGGCGCCAACGCCCGCCAGGTGGTGGAGAGCGTCCGGGAGAAACTCCAGGAAATCCAGCCCAGCCTGCCGGAGGGGGTCACCACCCGCATCTTCTACGACCGGGGCCAACTGGTGGACCGGGCCGTGGGTACCGTTTCCAAGGCCCTGACCGAGGCCATCGTCCTGGTGCTCATCTTGCTGCTCGCCTTCCTGGGGAACCTGCGGGCCGCCATCACCGTGGCCTGCGTCCTGCCCCTATCGGCCCTCGTCACCTTCATCCTCATGAACCTGTTCGGCATGTCCGCCAACCTCATGAGCCTGGGGGGCCTGGCCATCGCCATCGGCATGCTGGTGGATGCGGCGGTAGTCATCGTCGAGAACATCGAGAGCCATCTGGCCCAGCCCGGCCAGGACAAGATGCCGCTCCTGCACCGCATCTACCGGGCGGTGCGGGAAGTGGCGGTGCCGGTGGTGTCCGGCATGGCCATCATCGTCATCGTCTTCCTGCCGCTCCTCACCCTCCAGGGCCTGGAAGGCAAGCTCTTCATCCCGGTGGCGCTGACCATCGTCTTCGCCCTCTCCGGGTCGCTCCTCCTGTCCCTGACCGCCATTCCGGTGCTCTCTTCCCTGCTCCTGAAGCCCACGGAGCACGCCCACGAAGCCTGGCTGCCCCGGCAGTCCCTGCGGGTCTACGAGCCCCTCCTGAACTGGTCCCTGAACAACACCCGGAAGGTGATGGGCGTCGCCCTCGGCCTCCTGGCCGCCACGGTCGCCGCCTTTCTCTGCCTGGGCAAGACCTTCATGCCGGTGATGGACGAAGGGGACATCCTCATGCAACTCGCCGGCCTGCCCTCCATCAGCCTGGAGCAAAGCCGGGACACCAATCTCTCGGTGCAGAAGGCCCTGATGGAACGGGTGCCGGAGATCAAGAATATCGTCGCCCGTACCGGTTCCGACGAACTGGGCCTGGACCCCATGGGCCTCAACGAGACCGATACCTTCCTGGTCCTCGCCCCCCGGGCCGAATGGCGCCAACCGGACAAGGAATGGCTCACCGAGGAAATCCGCAAGGTCATGGCCGACTTCGCCGGCATGGACATCGCCTTCACCCAGCCCATCGAGATGCGGGTTTCCGAAATGCTCACGGGTACCCGGGGCGACCTGGCGGTGAAGGTCTTCGGCCCCGATCTCGCCCAGTTGAACGACTTGGCCGAACGTATCTCGGCGCTGCTGAAAACCGTTCCCGGGGCCCAGGATGTGCTGACGGTGAAGAACGAGGGCGTCCAGTACTACACCGTGGAAATCGACCGCCTGGCCGCCGGCCGCCTCGGCTTCTCGGTGGAGGAAGTGGCCGCCAGCCTGCGCGCCCAGTTGGAGGGCCAACCCACCGGCCTGGTGCTCGAGGGCATCCGCCGCACGCCCCTGGTGTTGAAGGGCGGCGAGGACATGCGTCAGTCCGCCGCCCTGTTCGCCGGCATGCAGCTCGCCCTGCCCGACGGCAGCGGCTCGGTGCCCCTCTCCGCCCTCGCCAGCCTGAAGCGGGTCGCCGGCCCGGTGAAGGTGGATCACCAGGATGCCGCCCGCCTGGGTGTGATCCAGGCCAATGTCCAGGGCCGGGACTTGGTGGGTTTCGTGGAGGAAGCCAAGGCCCGGGTCGCCAAGGAAATCCCCCTGCCCGCCGGCTACCACCTGGCCTGGGGCGGCCAGTTCGAGAACCAGCAGCGGGCCGCCAAGCGCCTCATGCTGGTCATCCCCGTCGCCCTGGGCCTCATCTTCCACATCCTGTTCACCACCTTCGGGTCCCTGCGGCAGGCGGTGCTGGTCTTCCTCAACATCCCCTTCGCCCTCATCGGCGGCGTCTTCGCCCTGGGGATCGCCGGGGAATACCTGTCGGTGCCGGCCTCGGTGGGCTTCATCGCCCTCCTGGGCATCGCGGTGCTGAACGGCCTGGTCATGATCGCCTACTTCAACCAGCTGGCCGCCCAGGGCCTGCCCATCGAGCAGGTGGTGGTGGAAGGGGCGAAACGCCGGCTGCGCCCGGTGCTGATGACCGCCTCCATCACCGCCTTCGGCCTGGTGCCGCTCCTTTTCGCCAGCGGCCCCGGCTCTGAAATCCAGAAGCCCCTGGCCATCGTGGTCATCGGCGGCCTGGTCACCTCCACCCTGCTGACCCTCGTCATGCTGCCCATCCTTTACCGCCGGTGGGGACAATGAAAGCCTGCCTGACCCTCATCCTCCCCCGCAGCCTGGAAGAGCAGATGATCGACGCCCTGCTCGAACATCCCGACTGGATCGGCCCCTTCACCGCCCATCCGGTGGACGGCCACGGCGCCCCCGGCGCCATGGAGAGCCCCGCCGAAAAGGTCCGCGGCCGTGCCGAGCGGGTTCGCCTGGACATCCTCATCGACCAGGGCAATGCCTCGGAACTGATGGCGCACCTGGAAAAGGAATTCAAGGGCGCCCGGGTCTTCTGGTGGCTGAGTCCCGTCATCGACTCCGGGAGCTTCGCATGAGGAAATTGCTGGCCCTGTGCTGCTTCCCTGTCGCCGCCCTGGCTGCCGACTACCCGGACCTCCCCCCCGCCCCGGCGGTGGAAACGGCCCTCCACGCCCACCCCATGGTGCGGGCTGCCGAGGCCGGCATCGACGTGGGCGAGGCCCAGAAGCGGCAGATCGCCGCCGGCCCCCACGAATTCAACCTGCGCCTGGAGGGCCAGCGCCGCCAGGACCGCCCCCTGGACACCACCTACTGGGAACCCGCCCTCGGCGTCGAGCGGCCGCTGCGCCTGCCCGGCAAGGGCGCCAAGGACGAGGCCCTCGGCCAGGCCACCCTGGACCAGGCCCGCACCGCCCACGCCGACGCCCTCCACGAGACCTCCCGGCTGCTTCTGAAATCCTGGTTCGACTGGCAACGGGAGGGAGCCGCCGCCCGGGAGTGGCAGGCCCAGGTGGATGTGCTCGCCCGCCAGCACCAGGCCGTCACCCGGCGGGTTGCCACCGGCGATGCAGCCCGCCTCGAATCCATGCTCTCCGAAGCCCAGCTCGACCAGGCCCGCGCCCAACTCGCCCAGGCCGAGACCCGCTCCCGGCTGGCCGCCGACCAGCTGAAGCGCCATTTTCCCACCCTGCCCCTGCCGGCCCAGGTGCCCGACGCCGAACCCCGCGCCCTGGCCGCCCCCCTGGAGCAATGGCAGGACAAGATGGTGGCCCGCAGCCACGAACTGGCCCTGGCCCGGGCCCATACCCAGCGCCAGATGCTGGCCGCCCAGCGGGCGGACGCGGAGCGCGTCCCCGATCCCACCGTAGGCATCCGCGCCGCCCGGGAACGGGGCGGCCAGGAGCATCTGCTGGGCGCCTACCTGACCATTCCCCTGCCCGGCGAGGCCCGCTCGGCGGCCGCCAGCGCCGCCCGGGGCGAAAGTGCCGTGGCCGCCGCCCGGGAAGCCCTCACCCTGGCCCAGGTGCAGGGAGAGGCTCGCCGCGCCCTGGACCAGGCGGAAGCCGCCAAGGCCCAGTGGCAGCGCCTGGCCGCCGTGGCCGCCCGCATGGACGACAACGCCCGTCTCCTGGACCGGGCCTGGCGCCTGGGGGAAGGGCAGTTCGCCGACCTCCAGCAGTCCCGGCGCCTGGCCATCGAAGCCCGGCTCTCTGCCGTCCAGGCCCGCCTGGACGCGGCCGAGGCCTATTACCGGGTGCTCCTCGACGCCCACGAACTGTGGGCCTTCGACAACGACCACGAGCACTGAGGCCGGCTAGAATATCGGGATGAATTCCCATCCCGAACGCCATGCGCCTGCTGCTGGTTGAAGACGATCCCGACCTGGGCGATGGCCTGACCGTCGGGCTGCGCCAGCTGGGCTTCACCGTGGACTGGGTCAAGAACGGCGTGGCCGCCGAGCATGCCCTGGCCAGCGAGCCCTTCGACCTGGTGGTCCTCGACCTGGGCCTCCCGGGGCTCTCCGGGATGGAGGTGCTGCGACGCCTCCGCCAACGGGGCCAGGAAATGCCGGTGCTCATCCTCACCGCCCAGGATGCCGTCAGCGACAAGATCGCCGGGCTGGATGCCGGCGCCGACGACTACCTGGTCAAGCCCTTCGACCTGGACGAGCTGGCCGCCCGCATCCGGGCCCTGGTCCGGCGGGCGGCCGGCCGGGCCAGCCCGGTCCTGTGCCACGGCCCCCTGGCCCTCGATCCCGCCGCCCGCAGCGCCAGCCTGGACGGCCACCCCCTCGACCTCTCGGCCCGGGAATTCGACCTCCTCCAGGCCCTGGTGGAGAACGCCGGCCGGGTCATGACCCGGGCCCAACTGGAATCCTCCCTCTACGGCTGGCGGGACGAGCCGGACAGCAATGTCCTGGAGGTCCATATCCACCACCTGCGGCGCAAACTGGGGGCCGACTTCATCCGCACCCTGCGGGGGGTCGGCTACACGGTCCCCAAGCGGTGACCGTCTGGTTCCCCCTGCGCCGGCGGCTGCTGCTCCTGCTGCTCGGCGGCGTGTCGGTCTGCTGGCTGGCGACGGTGGCCTGGATCTACGCCGGCGCCCACCACGAGATCGACGAGCTGTTTGACGCCCAGATGGCCCAGACCGCCCAAGCCCTCCTTGCCCTGACCAGCCCCCACCTGGAAGACAACGATCCCCGGCACGGCTTTCAGAAAATGGAGCGGGCAGTGCACCGCTACCAACGTAACCTCATGTACCAGATAT
>JBLNBI010000352.1:0-6819 GCA_050259815.1 Actinomycetota bacterium
TCCCCGCCATGGCGCCCCGGTAGGCGTTGACGTTCTGCCCTAGGAGGGTCACTTCCTTGACCCCGTTGGCGGCTAGGCCGGCCACCTCGGTGAGGATGTCCTCGAAGGGCCGCGACACTTCCTGACCCCGGGTGTAGGGCACGATGCAGAAGGTGCAGAACTTGGAGCAGCCTTCCATGATGGACACGAAGGCGGCGGCCCCCTTCACTTCGGCGGGGGGCAAGGCATCGAATTTCTCGATTTCCGGGAAGGACACGTCCACCGCGGCCTTCCCCTTGGCTTTACGCTCGGCGATGAGCTGAGGCAGGCGATGCAGGGTCTGGGGCCCGAAAACCACGTCGACGTAAGGAGCGCGCGCGACGATGGCGTCCCCCTCCTGGCTGGCCACGCAGCCGCCGACGCCGATCACCAGGTCGGGATTGGCCTTCTTGAGGTGCTTGATGCGGCCGAGATCGTGGAAAACCTTCTCCTGGGCCTTTTCGCGGACGGAGCAGGTGTTGAAGAGGATGATGTCGGCTTCCTCGGGATTGTCGGTCTTGACGACCCCTTCGGAGGCGGCGAGCACGTCGGCCATCTTGTCCGAATCGTACTCGTTCATCTGGCACCCGAAGGTGCGGATGAACAGTTTTTTAGGCATAGGCGGTACTGTCTTTGGCGGCCGGAAGCCGGTTTCACGGGCGTCCGGAACGAAAACGTTCAAAAACCGCATTATAGCCTATGGACAAAACCCCAGACTCCAAACTATAATCCGCGCCCTCTAAGCGTGGTGATGTAGCTCAGACGGTTAGAGCGATGGATTCATAACCCATAGGTCGGCAGTTCGATTCTGCCCATCACCACCAGAAACACCGAAACCCGCTGATTTCTCAGCGGGTTTCTTCGTTTACACCCTCACCGTAACCGACACGGCAACGGCGAACTGCGACAGCCCGCCCCTCCACCACAAAGACAACGCCGACGGCAAAAAGGACATCGGCCCACGCCCCCCAACATCACGGCCGGGTTGAAGGCATGGATTTATAGATGCCGGCACCAGCAGCCCCCCCGGGATCATTCACGTCTTAATAGTTTCCCGGACTGCCGCCACGACAGAACGGATTATGCTACTCGAGAATAATCCAACTATATTCTCGGAAAAATCGCCTTACAACCCAGACCGCAACCAAGCAAACAGCGTAGGTTAGAAGCACAGAAGCCACTATATTCGACACTTGATTAATTGAAAACCAAACAAGAATCGTTGAAATAGAAAAATTTATTAGTGGCGTATGTAGCAAGTACACGCCACCACTCCCCGGCAGCCTGAAGGACGGAAATTTATCGAAGAGCAAGGCAACAACCGACACCAAAAACAAGACTCCCGACGCATCGAAAAATCGTTGATCTGAAAAACCAAGCGCGAATAATGCCAAAGAAGCCGGGACAAAAAAATGAGCCAATTTCCCCTTGTCATAGTACAACCTCCATGCCAGACCAAGGGCAAAAGCGCCCAGATAAAAGGGAAGCAGCCTTATATCCGAGCCCGTTGGAGAAGGGGTTGGATTTGCATAGGCAACAACCAACCCCCCTACGGCGATGAGTAACGGGCAGATGTTTTTATTTACATCCACCACCTCAAAAAACAATGCAAATGACGTAGTCACCAGAAAAAGGTAGGGAAGAAAATAAAGCTGCATTCCGGCGCCACGAAGCGTTACCATGCCCAGAACACCATCCAACAAAGCCCCTTTTCCAATTGCCGCCAATGCAACTGCGTAAAGCATTGAGTAAACAAAATACGGCACCAGGAGTTTAAATGCCTGCTTTTTGCCGTAATCAATAATCGACCTTGGTTTCTTAAACAAAAAACCGGACACTAGAAAGAAACCAAAGACGGCACCATCGATCCAGTTCACAAACTGCAGAAGGTTTTGATTAGTTTCGAACGAATATCGACTTTCCGAAGACATGTGCTGAACTATTACGCATACGGCAAACAAGTGTCGTAAGAGATCGATTCCGAATGTCATGATGTGAGAGGTTCAGCATTTTTCGACAAAGCCTGGCGCCACGACGAACCTTGCGCAGGTTACGTCCACGGAGAGCGCCCCAACACTACACCGAAAAAGCGAGGACGGAACGCATTTGGCAAAAGCAGATGCCCCTCCGGGGATGCCGGGCAGGCTTCTGGGGGAGAGCGGAGCCCTCGCAAAGCACAAGGCGACACCTGCTCCAAGCGGTCGCTTTCTACCCCCTTGAGAAGTCCCCCGCTTCTCCCTGTGGTGAAATGTGCGTAGACTCCGCGTAAAAAGGCACGCCGGCGCCTATGCCAGTGCCAACACCTCCGGAAAATGTGCTACTTTTAGCGCGCTGCCCAAGGGGCGGCGAGCAACAAACCAAGCATTCACAGGAGACTCTTAAATGAACAAATCTGAATTGGTCGAAGCCGCCGCTCAACAAGCCGGCATCTCCAAGGCCTCGGCCGAAAAAGCCCTTTCCGCCATTATCGACACCGTCGTCGGCGCCGTTGCCAAGGGCGACTCCGTCACCCTGGTCGGTTTCGGCACCTTCAAGGCCGCCACCCGCGCCGCCCGCACCGGCAAGAACCCGAAGACCGGCGCTGCCCTCAAGATTCCGGCTGCCACCGTGCCCAAGTTCGCTCCCGGCACCGCTTTCAAGGCCGCCGTCGGCGCCAAGAAGTAATTTTTTGCACTGATGGCGGAGACCGTTCCGACGATCTCCGCCATGCAACGCGACAAGCTATCCGAATGAACACGCCTCCGCCCGTTACCCAACCGACCGACCCTCGCCGCCGTCTGCGCGAACTGCTGTCCATCCCCGAGCGGGACCGGACCGAAGAGCAGTGGGACGAGATCGTCGAACTCGAAATCCAGACGGCTCCCGGCAACCGGGCCGGCATGACCGGCCTTCCCTCTGGCGGCAAGAGCGGAGGAGGTATTCCCCCGTCCGGGAACAACTCCCAGCAGCCCCGGAAGCAGCAACAACAGCAGCAGCGTCCCAAGGGCAACAACCCCCGGCGCCAGGGCAAGCCGAAGCCGCCCCGGGAACCGTCCGCCTGATCGTTCCCCGCGGAACGCGCCGTCGCCCCAAACTTGCCGTCCCGTGCCCCGGGCGGCACAATCGCGGCCATGCAGTCATTTGATCTCGTCATCGTCGGCGGCGGACTGGCCGGCGCCAGCTTGGCCGTCGCCCTGCGCGACTCCCGCCTGAAAATCGCCCTGGTGGAAAGCCAGCCCCCCCGCCGCCCCGCCGGCTGGGACGCCCGCATTTACGCCGTCAGCCCCGCCAACGCCGCCTTCCTGGAAACCATCGGCGTCTGGAAGCACCTGGACCGGGAGCGCATGGAGCCCGTGCGGGCGATGGAGGTCTTCGGGGATGCCGGCGGCCGCCTGGACTTTTCCGCCTACGACGTCGGCGTGCCGGAACTGGCCTGGATACTGGAATCCTCCCTGATGGCCTGCGAGCTCTGGGAAAACGCCAAGCGCCAGAGCAACCTCACCCTTTTCTGCCCCGGCCAGCCCGCCGCCCTGGAATTCCGCCAGGATGCGGCCATCCTCAAGCTGGCCGACGGCACCGTCCTCTCTTCCCGCCTGCTGGTGGGCGCCGACGGCCGGGATTCCTGGGTCCGGCAGCAGGCCGGGCTGGAGGCCATCAACAGCCACTACGGCGAGAAGGGCGTGGTCGCGAATTTCGCCACGGAAAAGCCCCATCGCCATATCGCCTCCCAGTGGTTCCAGGACAACGGCGTCCTTGCCTGGCTGCCCCTGCCCGGGAACCGCATATCCATCGTGTGGTCGACACCCGATGATTATGCCGACGAACTTTGCGCCCTCCCCCCGGAAGAACTCTGCGACCGTGTCGCCGCGGCCGGCGGCCACGGCCTGGGCAGGCTCGAATTGCTCACCCCGGCGGCCGCCTTCCCTCT
The DNA here is from genome assembly GCA_050259815.1 of Actinomycetota bacterium. GTDB lineage: Bacteria > Pseudomonadota > Gammaproteobacteria > Burkholderiales > Rhodocyclaceae > JAGTRP01. Next base: position 3,926 of record JBLNBI010000352.1, read on the forward strand.
GCGGCTCATGCGGGTACCGAAGACCATTGCGCCGCGGCTCGCCCTGGTGGGCGACGCGGGCCACGGCATCCACCCCCTTTCCGGCCATGGCATCAACCTGGGGTTCCAGGATGCCAAGGAATTGGCCGACCTCCTGGGCCACTGCCCGCCCTGGCAGGACATCGGGGATGAGCGGCTCCTGCGCCGCTACCAGAGGGCCCGCCGGGAGGAAACCCTGCTGATGCAGACCACTACCGACACCCTGCGCCGCCTGTTCCGCGCCGACTCGCCCGGGCTGAAGCCCCTTCGCAACTTAGGACTCGGCCTTACCAACGCCCTGCCCTTCGCCAAAAACATGCTGGTGCGCTACGCACTCGGCGCCTTCTAGGAGAACTCCATGCCCAAGAGACTGCTGACGCTCGCCATCAGCGCAAGCTTCGCCCTTTCCGCCCTGGCCAACGAAGCGGACATCAAGAAAACCATCGAGTCCAAGCTCAATGCCAAGGTGGAAAGCGTCAGCAAGACGGGGTACCTGGGGCTGTACGAGGTCTATCTGGATGGCCAGATTCTGTACACCGACGAGAAGGTCAGCACCATCATCATCGGCAACGTGATCGACGCCAAGACCATGAAGAGCATCACCGAGGAGCGGATGCGCAAGCTTTCTGCCATCAAGTTCTCGGACCTGCCCCTGGAGCGCGCCGTCAAGCAGGTGCGGGGCGACGGCAAGCGCGTCCTGGTGACCTTCGAGGACCCCAACTGCGGCTACTGCAAGCGCCTGGCCAAGGATCTGCAGAAGCTGGACAACGTCACCATCTACACCTTCCTCTATCCCATCCTGTCCGAGGATTCCCTGCGGAAGTCCCGGCAGATCTGGTGCTCCGGCGACAAGGCCAAGGCCTGGAACGACTGGATGATCGACGGCAAGGCCCCGAGCGGCAAGGAAGACTGCGACACCAGCGCCGTGGCCAAGAACCAGGAATACGGCCGCAAGTACAACATCACCGGCACCCCCACCCTGTTCTTTGCCGACGGGGAACGCATCCCCGGCGCCGTGCCCCTGTCCAAGATCGAGGAAAAGCTGGCCCAGACCCCCGGCCGCTGAGCCGCCCGTCCCTGGAAAGGCGGGGAGCATCCCCCGCCTCAGGGCGTCTTTGAAACACAATCCCATTCCCGGAACGTGGAAATGGGATTCCTGAAAGCAAGAGCTATTTCTGCTGCCGACAGGCCGAAATGGAGCGCAGGGCGGCCACGGCCCGGCTCAGGCTGTTGGCCACTTCCTGCTGGTTGGACACGACGCGGTCCAGCTTGGCGTGGAGGGTGCTGACGGTGGAGGCGTACTGCTCCACGGGGTCCTGGGTGTATTTCTCGGTCGAAGTCATGGCAAAGTCCTCAAGTCGTCCCTAACCATTTCGCAAGAAGCGGGCCCGCTCCCGGCGCCGCGAAAATCTCCTTAAGGCGCCCTTAATTTTCGTCGGGCAAGATGGGCGCCATGCCTATTTCACGCTCCCACCATTACGCCCGTATTTCCGTGGCCCTGGCCCTCCTGGCCCTGGCCGCCGGGCTCCCCGCCCGGGCCGATGAAGGCCCCATCAAGCTGACTGGGGAACAGGCCAAGTCCATGGCCATCGCCACCCAGCCCCTGGGCGGATTCGCAAGCGGCGGCGAGCGCCGCCTGCCGGCCCAGGCCATCGTCCCGCCGCGGCAGGCGGAGGTCCTCGCCGCGCCCCTGACCGGGCTGGTGGTGGCTGTCGAAGTCGCCTACGGCGAGACGGTCAAGAAAGGCCAGACCCTGGCCCGCCTGAAGAGCGCCGAAGCCATGGGCCTCCAGCGGGAATACCTCCAGGCCCGCAGCCAGGCCAAGCTGGCCGCCGACAATCTCAAGCGGGACAAGGCCCTGTTCGAGGAAGGCATCATCGCCGGCGGCCGCCTGGCCGCCACGGAAAGCAACGAGCGCCAGGCTGCGGCCCAGGTCATGGAAAAGCGCCAGGCCATGCGGCTGGCCGGGCTGGGCGAAGGCAGCGCCGACGCCCTGGGAGGCGCCCTGGCCATCACCGCCCCCTTCGACGGCGTCGTGCTGGAAGCCACCCCCCAGGCCGGGCAGCGGGTGGATGCGAACTCCCCCCTCTTCCGCCTCGGCAAACTCCAGAGCCTGTGGCTGGAAATCCAGGCCACTCCGGCCCAGGCGGCCGGCTTGGCCGTGGGCGATGCCGTTTCCGTTCCCGGCTGCGGGGCCAAGGGCAAGCTGACCCTGGTGGCGCCGGCCCTCAACGCGGCCAGCCAGTCCCTGCTGCTGCGGGCCGAGATGCCCAAGCCCGGCGACTGCCTGAAGCCCTTCCAATACACCCAGGCCGAGATCACCCCGGCCCGCGCTGGCAGTGGCTGGCGGGTGCCCAACACCGCCCTCACCCGCCACCAGGGGCAGAGCTGGCTGTTCGCCCAGACGGCAGGCGGCTTCCAGCCGGTGGCCGTGCGCGTCCTGGATGAGACCGAGAAGACCTCCCTCATCGCCGCCGACCTGCCGGCGGACAGCAGGATCGTGGTGAAGGGCGTAGCTGCCCTCAAGGCCAGCTGGCTCGGCCTCGGCGGCGCCCAGTAAGCCATGCTCGACCGCCTCATCCAATTCGCCCTCACCCAGCGCCTGCTGGTGGCCATCGCCACCGTGCTGCTCATGGGCGCCGGCGCCTACGCCTTCCTGGAACTGCCCATCGACGCCTTCCCGGACGTCTCGTCCACCCAGGTCAAGATCATCATGAAGTCCCCGGGGATGACCCCGGAAGAGGTGGAGACCCGCATCGTCACCCCCATCGAGATCGAGATGCTGGGCATCCCGAAAAAGCGGGCGGTGCGGTCGGTGTCCAAGTACGCCATCGCCGACATCACCCTGGATTTCGAGGACGGCACCGACATCTACT
>JBLNBI010000353.1:0-6818 GCA_050259815.1 Actinomycetota bacterium
CTGCCCACCACGGTCCCGCCCCGTCGCTCCACCGAGGGCTACGGCCATGCGGAACGGGTCGATTTCGAGGGCGAGAACCAGATTCGCCTGACCGAGGCCACCTATTCCACCTGCAAGCCGGACAGCACCGAGTGGTACGTCCGGGCCAAGGAGATGCAACTTGACTACGACCGGGAGGAGGGCACCGCCAAGGACGCCAGCCTGGTCTTCAAGGACGTGCCCATCTTCTACTCACCGACCGGTTCCTTCTCCCTGAACCATCAGCGCAAGTCCGGCTTCCTGGCGAGCAGCTTCGCGGCTTCCAGCAAGAACGGCCTCGATCTCACGGTTCCCTACTACTGGAACCTGGCGCCCAACTACGACGTGACCTTCTTCCCCCGGGAGATGAGCAAGCGCGGCTTCCAGATCGGCGGCGAGGCGCGCTATGTGGACTATAACTTCACCGGCACCACCCGGATGGAGTACCTGCCCAACGACCAGCTGGAAAACCGCTCCCGCTACGCCTATGGCGTGACCCATTTCCATGACCTGGGCCAGGGCCTGTCCGCCAACATCAACTGGAACGGGGTTTCGGACGATTTCTACTGGCAGGACTTCTCGTCCCGCCTGCTGCAGACCTCCCAGACTCACCTGCCGCGGCAACTGGCCCTCAATTACGCGCCGGGCACCTGGTGGGCGGCCAACATGCAGGTCCTGCGTTACCAGACCCTGAAGATCGATCCGAGCATCACCCGGCCCTACTTCATCGAGCCTCAGATCAATTTCTCGGGCCGGCTGCCGGATATCTACAAGACCGACTTCAGCGTCTTCGGCCAGTTCTCCCAATTCCAGCACCCGAGCATGGTCCAGGGCTCCCGGGCGCTGGTGTATCCCCAGTTCACCCTGCCCATCGTCAATCCGGCCTTCACCATCCTGCCCAAGGTCGGCGTGCATGCCACCCAGTACAGCCTGGACCGCCAGACCGCGGGCAACCCGAGCAGCATCAGCCGCGTCCTGCCCACCTTCACCCTGGACTCCACGGTGTTCTTCGAGCGGGACACCAAGTGGTTCGGGACCGGCGACTACATCCAGACCCTGGAACCGCGCCTCTTCTACGTCTATATCCCGTTCAAGGACCAGAGCAAGATTCCGGTCTTCGACACGGCCATCGCCGACTTCAACTTCGCCCAGATCTTCAACGAGAACCGTTACCTGGGCTTCGATCGCATCAACGACGCCAACCAGCTGACCGCCGCCATCACCACCCGTTATCTCGACGCGGCCACCGGTGCCGAGCGCTTCAAGGCCATGATCGGCCAGCGCTATTACTTCAATGGCCAGCGGGTCGCGATCCCGGGCGAGACCACTCGCCAGGAAAGCTTCTCCAATTTCCTCGCCGCCTTCAACGGCCTGGTGGCGCCCAAGACCTATGTGGACGCGGCTTGGGAATACAGTCAGGAAAAGAGCCAGAACGAACGCTACTCCATCGGCGCCCGCTACCAGCCGGACCTGGCCAAGGTTCTTTCCGCCAGCTACCGCTTCACCCGGGATGCCCTGGGCCAGGGACAGGTGGAGCAGATCGATGTGGCCGGGCAATGGCCCCTCAGCAGCCGCTGGTACGCGGTGGGCCGCTACAACTACTCCATCCGGGACAAGCAGTTGCTGGAAGCCATTGCCGGCCTGGAATACAACGCCGGCTGCTGGGCCAGCCGCTTCGTGGTCCAGCGTCTGGAGGCCCTGACCGGTGCCTCCAACACGACCCTCTTCGTCCAGCTCGAACTCAACGATTTCACCAGCGTCGGGTCCAGTCCCATCCAGCTTCTGCGCCGCACCATCCCCGGCTATGGCAAAGTGAATGAAATGCCGACCTCCGGCAGTCTCCTGACCACCCAGTGATTCCCATGATCCAGCTTGTCCGCCGCATCGTCCCCCTTCTGTGCTTCCTGACCGGGCTGGCTGCCGCCCAGCCGTCGCTCTCCCTGCGCGGGGCGTCCACCCTGGGCGAGCCCGTGGAAGCGGACCGCATCGTCGCCGTGGTCGGGGACGAGGTCATCACCTACCATGAACTGCGCACCCGGCTCGCCTCCGTGCTGGTGCAACTGCGCAAGCAGGGCACGCCCCTGCCGCCCCAGGATGTCCTGGAGCGCCAGATGCTCGAGCGCCTGATCATGGACCGTGTCCAGCTCCAGTTCGCCCGGGAATCCGGCATCAAGGTGGACGACTCCCAACTCGATCTGGCCCTGGGCCGTATCGCCGCCAACAACCGGATGAACATGCAGCAGTTCCGGCAGGCTCTGGAAAAGGACGGCGTCCCCTACGCCAAGTTCCGGGAGGAAATCCGGGAGGAGATCACCCTGGCCCGCCTGCGGGAGCGGGAAGTGGACAGCAAGCTGGTGATTTCCGAGGGCGAGGTGGACAACTACCTCGAAAGCCAGAGCGCCGCCGGTGCCCCGGTGGAGGAATACCAGTTGGCCCACATCCTCCTGCGGGCGCCGGAATCCGCCAGCCCGGAACAGCTCCAGAAGCTCCGTGCCCGGGCCGAGCTGGCCCTGAAGCGGGCTCGTCAGGGCGACAACTTCGCCGAGCTGACCGCCGCCTATTCCGACGCCCCGGACGCCCTCCAGGGTGGCGACCTGGGCTGGCGCCCGGCCGATCGCCTGCCCGGCCTCTACGCCGATACGGCGGCCCAGCTGAAGCCGGGCGAGGTCAGCGACATCCTGCGCTCTCCCGCCGGCTTCCATATCGTCAAGCTGGTCGGCAAGCGGGGCGGCGCCACCGCGCCGCCGGTGCAGCAGACCCATGCCCGCCATATCCTCCTGCGTATCAACGAGGTGGTGTCCGAAGCTGAGGCCCGGCGCAAGCTGGAGAACCTGCGGGACCGCCTGAACCACGGTGCCGACTTCGCGGAACTGGCCCGCCTCTACTCCCAGGACGGATCCGCCGCCAAGGGGGGCGACCTGGGCTGGCTCAATCCGGGTGACACCGTTCCCGAATTCGAGCGGCCCATGGATGAGCTCAAGGAGAAGGAAATCAGCGGCGTGGTCCAGTCTCCCTTCGGCATGCACCTCATCCAGGTCCTGGAGCGCCGCCAGCGGGACATGAGCGAAGAAAGGAAGCGCCTCAACGCCAAGCAGGCCCTGCGGGAGCGCAAGCTGGAAGACGCCTACCAGGACTGGCTGCGCCAGTTGCGGGACCGCGCCTACGTGGAAAACCGCCTGGAAGAGAAGTAATGGCTTTGCCGGTCATTGCCGTCACCAGCGGCGAGCCCGCCGGTATCGGCCCGGAGCTGTGCCTGCGCCTTGCCGGGCAGTCCTTCGATGCTCATCCGGTGGTCCTCTGCGACCGGACTCTCCTTGAGGAACGGGCTGCCGCCCTGGGCGTCGCCGTGCAGTTGCGCGACTACCAGCCCGGCCGGGAGCCGGTGTCCGGCATCCTGGACGTGCTGCACATCCCCTTGGCTGCTCCCAGCCAGGCCGGCCGTCTGGATCCGGCCAACGGCGCCTACGTCCTGGCCATCCTCGACCGGGCCCTGGCGGGCTGCCGCTGCGGCGAATTCGCCGCCATGGCCACCGCCCCGGTGCACAAGGGCGTCATCAACCAGGCCGGCGTCCCCTTCACCGGCCACACCGAATACCTGGCCGAGAAGACCGATACTCCCCTGGTGGTCATGATGCTGGCCGGCGATACGCCCCGCGGGGCACTACGGGTCGCCCTGGCCACCACCCATCTGCCCCTGAAGGACGTGCCAGCGGCCATCACCCCGGCGGTGCTGGAGGAAACCCTGCGTATCCTCCACGCCGACCTCCGGAAAAAATATGGCATCGCCGATCCGACCATCCTGGTGGCCGGCCTCAATCCTCACGCCGGGGAGGGCGGCTACCTGGGCCGGGAGGAGATCGATGTCATCGCGCCGGTGCTGGAACGCCTGCGGGGAGAAGGCATGAGACTCATCGGCCCCCTTCCCGCCGACACCATGTTCACCCCGCCGGTCCTGTCCCAGGGGGACGCGGTGCTGGCCATGTACCACGACCAGGGCCTGACGGCCCTAAAGTACGCCACCTTCGGCCAGGGCATCAATGTCACCCTGGGCCTGCCCATCATCCGCACCTCGGTGGATCACGGCACCGCCCTGGAATTGGCCGGCACCGGCAAGGCCGACCCCGGCAGCCTGTTCGAGGCGGTATCCCAGGCGGCCCTCATGGCCGGGAGAAAACAATGAAAGGCCACATCGCCCGCAAGCGTTTCGGGCAGAATTTCCTGATCGACCAGGGCATCATTTCCGGCATCGTTTCCGCCATCGACCCCAAGCGGGACGACACCCTGGTGGAGATCGGCCCCGGCCTGGGGGCGCTTACCGAGCCCCTGCTCCAGCGCTTGGACCATCTGCATGTGGTGGAAATCGACCGGGACCTGATCGCCCGGCTCAAGAAGCGCCATTCCCCGGAACGGGTCACCGTCCACGAAGGGGACGCCCTGGCCTTCGATTTCAGCAGCGTCGGCAAGGACCTGCGACTGGTGGGCAACCTGCCCTACAACATCTCGACCCCGCTCCTTTTCCACCTGGCAGGCTTTGCCGATCAGGTGCGGGACATGCACTTCATGCTCCAGAAGGAAGTGGTGGAGCGCATGGTGGCCGTTCCCGGCGATTCGGAATTCAGCCGGATTTCGGTCATGCTCCAGTACCGCTTCCACCTGGAATGGCTCCTGGACGTGCCCCCGGAGAGCTTCGACCCGGCGCCCAAGGTGCAATCCGCCGTGGTACGCCTCATCCCCAAGGCCAAGGAAGAACTCAACGCCAAGGACGAAGCGGTGCTCTCCCGGGTGGTGACGGCTGCCTTCTCCCAGCGCCGCAAGATGCTGCGCAACACCCTGAAGGGCATCCTCGACGACGCCGGCTTCACCGCCCTGGGCATCACGCCCACGGCCCGGGCTGAGGACCTGGCGGTGGACGACTACGTCCGCATCGCCAATTCGCTCAAATGAAAAAGGCCCGCCGAGAGGGCGGGCCGTACAGTCGGGCCGGGAGAGATGGGCGGTGCCGGCCTTCCCAGGAAATCAGGCTTCCTTCTTGCAGCCGCAGGTGCTGATGCCCAGCAGCGGGTAGGCCGGGCACCAGCCGACCAGGCCGGTCAGCAGGGGAACGACGCCGATGTAGCCCCAGACCGGCAGGGCGCCGGCCACGGTGGCGCCGACCAGGCCGAGGCCGACGACGATGCGCAGGACTTTGTCGATACCGCCAACGTTTGCTTTCATGTTTTCCTCCATCGAGATTGGGTATGGAGGCAACTTTAGCGTCGGCTAATGGGCTTGTATGTAACCTAGGTCACACAGCGGCGATGGCTTTCAGCCCGGTCCGATCCAGCAGGGTGACCTGTTCCCGCCCCAGGGCCACCAATCCCTGGGCGGCGAAGCCCTTAAGCAGCCGGCTGACGATTTCCCGCACGCTGCCCAGTTCCTCCGCCAACTGCTGGTGGGTGACGTTGAGCACGTCATCGTGGCGGGCGAGCAGCAGCTTGGCCAGGCGCTGGTCGAGGCGGGCGAAGGCCACTTCCTCCACCAGCTGCATCAGCTCGGCGATACGGTCGGAAAAGAGGTGGAAGACGAAATCCCGGAAAGGGGCGTATTCCGCCACCAACTGGCCGAAGAGGGGAGCCGGCAGGACCAGCAGGGTCAGGGGATTCTCGGCAATGCCCCGGGCCGAATAGGGAGTGTGTCCCAGCAGGCAGCTGGAAGTGATGATGCAGGAGCCGCCCGGTTCCACCCGGTAGAGCAGCATTTCCCGGCCGCTGGGGGTGCTCTTCACCACCTTGATGCTACCCGCGAGCAGCAGGGGAAAGCCCTGGCAGGGCTGGCGTTCGGCGAAAAGCTGGGCGCCGGCGGGCACTTCCATGACTGCCTGGGGTTGCAGGGCCTTCTCGAGGACTGCCGGCGGCAGGCCGGCGAAAGAGGGGTAAAGCCGGAGAAGACTTTCGCGGTCCGGCGTCATCCGAGGTTTTCCAGACTGACGTCGGCGTACACCGGGGCATGGTCCGAGGGACGCTCCCGCTTGCGGGGCGCCCGGTCGATGGCGGAGGCGGTGCAGCGCTCTGCCAGGGGGGACGACAGGAGGATGTGGTCGATCCTGAGGCCCTGGTTCTTCTGGAAGCCCAGCATGCGGTAATCCCACCAGGAAAAGCTCTTTTCCGGCTGCTCGAAGAGGCGGAAGCTGTCCTTCAGCCCCAGGTCCAGGAGGCGGCGGAAGGCCGCCCGTTCGGGTTCCGAACACAGCACCTGGCCGGCCCAGGCCTTGGGGTCGTGGACGTCGCAGTCTTCCGGGGCGATGTTGTAGTCGCCGCAGATGGCAAGCTGGGGATGGGCCGCCAGTTCCTCGGCGAGCCAGGTATGCAGGCCGGACAGCCAGTCCAACTTGTAGGCGTACTTGTCGCTGCCCACCGCTTGGCCGTTGGGCATGTAGGCGCAGATCACCCGGACTCCCCCGACAGTGCCGGCGATGAGCCGCTTCTGCTCGTCGGGGAAATGGGGATTGCCCCGCACCACGTCGGCGATGGGGGCCTTGGACAGGAGCGCTACGCCGTTGTAGGTCTTCTGGCCGGAAAAGGCGACTTGGTAGCCTGCCGCCTCGATTTCGGCCGCGGGGAAGTTGTGGTCTTCCAGCTTGGTTTCCTGGAGGCAGACCACGTCCGGCTGCTTTTCGGCAAGCCAGTCCAGGAGGTGGGGCAGGCGGACCTTGAGGGAATTGACGTTCCAGGCGGCGATGCGCATGCCGACGGTCACTTGGCGAGTCCGCCGGAAGGCTTGCTGCCCGGGGGCGCCTTGGCCGGGTAGCCGGCCAGGTCGAG
>JBLNBI010000354.1:0-2608 GCA_050259815.1 Actinomycetota bacterium
CACCTCGACCTGAAGGTCGATGCGGTCCAGGAGGGGGCCGGAAATCTTCCCCCGGTAGCGGGCCACCTGGTCGGGCGTGCAGCGGCACTTCTGGTTGGGGTGCCCCTGCCAGCCGCAGGGACAGGGATTCATGGCGGCCACCAGCTGGAACTCGGCGGGAAATTCCGCCTGCCGGGCCGCCCGGGCGATGTGGATGTGCCCGGACTCCAGGGGCTCCCGCAGGGTTTCGAGGACTTTGCGGTCGAACTCAGGGAGTTCGTCCAGGAAGAGAATTCCCCGGTGAGCAAGGGAAATCTCCCCGGGACGGGGCGGATTTCCGCCTCCCACCAGGGCCACGGCCGAAGCCGTATGGTGGGGCGACCGCAGCAACCTCTGCCCAAATGCTTCCGGCCGGAACTGCCCGACTAGGGAGAGGACGGCGGCGGAGGCGCGCGCCGCCTCCAGGTCGAGGGGCGGTAGCAGCCCGGGCAGGCGGGCGGCGAGCATGGACTTCCCGGACCCCGGCGGGCCAAACATCAGGACCGAATGGGCGCCGGCGGCCGCCACTTCCAGGGCGCGCTTGGCCTGGGTCTGGCCCTTGATTTCAGAGAGGTCCTGGTAGGAGAGGGGCAGGGAAGATTCGGGAATCTCCGCCGGAGCAAGTTTCCGATGCTCGCAGAGGTGGGCGCACACTTGCAGCAAGGAGGCAGCCGGCAGGATATCGGCTCTTCCGGTCAGGGCGGCCTCCCGGGCGCTTTCCTCAGGCAGGACGAAAGCCCGGCCGCTGTCGGCGGCGGGCAGGGCCCTGGCCAAGGCGCCCCGTACGGGCCGCAGGTCGCCGGACCAGGACAGCTCGCCGGCGAACTCGTGATTCTTCAGGGATTCTGCGGGGATCTGGCCGCCGGCGGCCCGGATACCCCGGGCCATGGGCAGGTCGCAACGGCCGGATTCCTTGGGCAGGTCGGCCGGGGCCAGGTTGACCGTAATCCGTTTCCCCGGAAATTCGAACCCGGAATTGACGATGGCGGCCCGCACCCGATCCCGGGCTTCCTTGACTTCGGTATCGGGCAGGCCGACCAGGGTGAAGCTGGGCAGGCCGTTGGCCAGATGGACTTCGACCGATATCGGCGGGGCGGAAAGGCCGTCGAGCGCCCGGCTGTGGACGACGGCCAGGGCCATGGCCGGGCCCTTACTGGCCTTGGCGGGCCCGTTCGAGGGCGTCGACCCGCGCTTCCAGTTCCTTCAGCTTCTCCCGGGTACGGGTCAGGACTTCGGCCTGCACGTCGAATTCTTCCCGGGTAACCAGATCGAGCTTGGAAAGGAAGCCCGACATGACGGCTTTGGCGTTCTTTTCCAGGTCCCGGGCGGGGCTGGCGGCGATCAAGGAACTGATCCGGGCGGCGAATTCATCAAGCATCTTAGGGTCGAGCATGTACATACCTCCGTTTGCCGGCAGTTTAGCATAGGGTCCTCACCCGGGGCCTCGCCCCCGCCGGGGCGCTCGCTGCTGGTGCGCACCCTCCGCCAGCCGCACCACGACGGTGCGGCAATTTGGTGCGGAGATTTGGTGAGTTGCTGTAAGTAATTGATTATTTGTTTTAAATTACTCTGGCACAGGTCGTGCTATGGTGTCATCGTAGATTTTTTCAACTCTTGTTATTGGGAGAGACCCACAATGCAAAAAACAATTCTTGCGCTTGCCCTGGCTGCAGGTTTCGCCGCTCCGGCCTTCGCCGAAGACGCTCCGGCCGGCCCGCACACCTTCACCGCCAATGCCGGCGTGGTGACCGACTACGTCTTCCGCGGCATCAGCCAGAGCCAGCACCAGCCCGCCGTCCAAGGCGGCGTCGATTACTCCCACTCCAGCGGTTTCTATGCCGGTACCTGGGCTTCCACCATCGAATGGGTTGACCGCAAGGATCTCCAGGTCCAGAAGGACAACCACCTCGAGGTAGACCTGTACGGCGGCTACAAGAACACCGTGGGCGATTTCGGCTATGACCTCGGCGCCATCCGCTACTACTACCCGGGTTCCTTCAACACTGCCGCCGGCGTGACCGCCAACACCACCGAAGTATATGTGGCCGGCAGCTGGAAGTTCGTCAGCCTGAAGTACAACCATGTGGTTTCCCAGAACATCTTCAACTGGGGCGGCACCGACTCCGGCACCAAGACCCGTGGCAGCGGCTACTACGATCTGACCGTCACCTACCCGATCGACGAGACCCTGAACGTCATCGGCCACGTGGGCCGCCAGAACATCCACAACCTGAGCGCCGCTTCCTACACCGACTACAAGATCGGCGTGACCAAGGACGTCGGCTTCGGCGTCGTGGGCCTCTCCTACACCGACACCAATGCCAAGGGGGGCGTCGGACAGGCCTATCGTTGGGCCAACAAGGATGTTTCCAACGGTGTGGTTGCCCTCTCCTTCACCAAGACCTTCAACTTCTAATCACGTTTGATCAATTCCCCGCCGGTGCACCGGCCGGCGCCGGCGGGGAATACCAAATACCAACCTTGTGAGGACCTACTCATGAAATTCGTCACTGCCATCATCAAGCCCTTCAAGCTTGACGAAGTGCGTGAGGCGCTGTCCGCCATCGGCGTGCAGGGCATCACCGTCACC
>JBLNBI010000355.1:0-10830 GCA_050259815.1 Actinomycetota bacterium
ACTGCCACCGCTACAAGCCTCTCTAAGGACATTCCATGCAGCGTGTTCTCCTGGCCGCCGCCGCGGCCCTGTCCCTCCTCTGCACTTCGGCCGCCGCCGACAACTCGGAAGCCGTCGCTCAGCGCATCGGCGGGGCAATCCCGTGGCGGGCAAGGAAAAATCCCGGATCGAGGTCTGCCAGGAATGCCACGGCGAGGACGGCAACAGCGAGGAAGCCAAATTCCCCAAGCTCACCGGCCAGCACGCCGCCTACATCGTCAAGCAGATCCACGACTTCCAGACTGGGGCCCGCAAGCACGAGATCATGACGGGCATGGCTTCTGCCCTCCGGGAGAGTGACCTGACGGACATCGCCGCCTGGTTCGCCAGCAACCGGCCGATGAAGGCCGAGGCGCCCCGGGACAACCCGGTGGGCAAGAAGCTCTTCGCCAACGGCGACGGCGCCCGGGGAATCCTGCCCTGCGCTTCCTGCCACGGTAGTTCGCCTTACTGGATTGGCATAAAATCGGCTGGAGGCTGGATGGAAAGGGGGCTTGTCTTGGAATAAGCCCCCCTGATAACAGCTGAAATTGCATCCCCTCGCCACTTCCAATGCGCTATCGCCCAGAAATAGACGGCTTGCGGGCCGTCGCCATCAGTCTGGTCATTCTGTTTCACGCCGGCTCCTCGTTTTTCAGCGGGGGGTTCGTTGGCGTGGACGTTTTTTTCGTTGTCAGCGGGTATCTGATCACAACGATAATCTTCTCGAAATTGGAGTCGGGCAATTTCAGCCTGCTGGAATTTTATGAGAGGCGGGCCAGACGGATATTGCCGGCGCTGTTTGTGGTCATGGCCGCCTGTTCGTTTATTGCGTATTTCTGGATGCTGCCGGATGAACTGGAAAATTTCGGGCAGTCCCTGGTGGCTACCAGTTTTTTCTCCAATAATATTCTGCTCTTAATGACTTCGGGGTATTGGGCGCTGACCTCCGAATTCAAACCGTTGCTGCATACCTGGAGTTTATCGGTCGAGGAGCAGTACTACATCGTCTTTCCCTTGCTGCTGATGTTGGGGTGGCGGTATTTCCGGAAATATATGGTCGGGATGCTGGCGGCAGCATTGGCCATAAGCATCCTCGGCGCCCATTGGGCGTCCGTCAATAAACCCGTGGGCGCCTTCTATCTCTTACCGACAAGAGCCTGGGAATTATTGCTCGGCTCGTTTGCCGCGATTTACGCCGGGAAGCTTGTGACCATCCGGTCGGGGAGCGCTGACGGGTTATTGAGCGGCTTGGGGCTGGCGCTTATCGCCGGGGCAGCGCTGTATTTCGATTCCCGTACTCCGATACCCGGCTTCCACACCCTGATTCCAACGGTTGGCGCATTGCTGGTGGTCCTTTTTGCGAAACAGGGCACCTTGACCAGTAGAGCCTTGTCCAGTCCGGCAGCCGTGGGGGTCGGCCGGATCAGTTATAGCGCCTATCTTTGGCATTTCCCGCTAATAGCCTTTGCCCGTATCTATTTGGTCGAGCCGGTCGGGCTGGCTGCCTCATTGCTCCTGTGCGGGCTTGCCTTGTTCGTTTCCTATTTCAGCTGGAAATACATTGAAATGCCTTTCCGGGCCGAAGGCGTCGTCAGCCGGCGCTTCATTTTTACTAGTTCGTTACTGGCATCCCTGCTTTTTGTCGGCTTTGGATTCTACCTTCACAATAGCCATGGGGTGCCCGGCCGCATGTATTCCGGAGATGGGGCCGATGGTCGGGATTTGCATATTGCCTACAATGAAAGGGTATTCGAATACAGGAAGGACGAGTTTTCCAATCCTCGGCTTTTGAATATCCTCGTCATTGGCAATAGTTTTGCCAGGGATTTCGTCAATATGACCCTGGAAAATTTCGACCTGGATGGAATCGAGATTGCCTATCGCGATGATTTCGGCAATTGCCTTGCTTCCCTGAACAGCCCTGCCGCCAAGGCTTTGCTGAATGGTGCGGATATCATCGTCTTGGCAAGCGGTGGAGCCGGCAAGTGCGTGGGCGAGAATATAGAGCTATTCAATACCCAGGGGAAAAGGCTGTTCTATATTGGAACAAAGCAATTCGGGTATAACTTGAACTGGATTGCTCGGATCAAATCCGAGGAGCGGGCCAATCTGTCCAACCCGCTGCGTCCAGGGATCATCGCCTTGGAGGAGCGGGTATCGGCCGTTATTCCGGCTGAAAACTACATTTCTCTCCTCAAGCCCATCGTCAAGGAGAACCGAGTTCCGGTAACCGACGAGCAGGGAAGATTGATCAGCCCGGACAGGTTTCATCTCACGAAATACGGTGCGATCTACTTGGGACAGAAAGCACTGGTGAATAGCGCCTATGGCGAGATCCTGAAGTCCGCCAAGGAGAGGCGGGCGGCCGCCGCCCCTTGAGGCGGGAAGGCGCCTGCTGCCGCAGCAGCGCCTGTGGAGAAGCTGCTGGCCGGGAGGCAGATCGGTCCTGCCATTGGGCAGCGATCATTGCCTACGGAATTGATTTGCATGGGAATTCACCATTCGTCTCCGCTGGTACGGAAGCTGCAATAGCCCGCCCGCTTTCCTATCCAGCTATCCAACGAAAGGTGAATTACCGATGAAAAAGAAGACCCTCGTCCTCGGCGGGTGCCTGTTGCTGTCCTCCCTGGCCCAGGCCCAGCCGCCGCCGGCGCCGCCCCAGCCCAATCCCCAGGCCGTGACCTTCTTCGTGACCAGCGAATCCCCAGGCAAGGGCGCCGATTTCGGCGGGCTGGCCGGGGCCGATGCCCATTGCGACAAGCTCGCCAAGGCGGCCGGCAGCACCGGCAAGACATGGCGCGCCTGCCTTCGCCCCGGGGCTGACCGCCTGGCGCTTCCATTGGGCGGTAATTACAATGGCATCGGCCCGTCCCTGGGCGCCATTACCTCCCATCCATGCGGGCCCCCGGGCCGAAAGGAAGACACCCATGACCGTCAGCGTCGCCGGAAAACCCATTGTCAATATCAACAGCCTCTCCAACATGGCGCGGCTGGCCTTGGCTTTCGTCGACGGGGGGCCGGAGTGGCTGAACTGGGCGGTGGCGAGTCCGTCTGCCAGGCATGATTTTCCCGACGAAACCGAGCTGGCCGCCTCCGTGCAGTTCGAGCTCCACGCTTCCCGTTTTACCCTGTTGCCGCACCTGGGGCTGAGCGTCAGCCCCGTGAAGCTGATGACCCTGAGCCTGGCGGACTTGCAGACCCTGGCGAGAGCCGAAGGCGGCGACCATAGCCAGGTCATCGCGGCCCAGGTCCAAAGAATCCTTGCCGACCATGGTTTGGTCACGCGGGACGACCTGGCCGCCGGCGCAGCCCTGCTGAGCCGGTTCGGGGTGGGGGATGCACCGGTCTTCCAGGTACTGGACTTCGAGGATCGGCTGGCCCTGTACGGCTTGACGCAAATGCCCGGGGATGGCGACAGCCCCCTGGGACAGGAAGCCGCCGCCTTTGCCGTGACCGAAGCCCGTACTCCGTTGGAATTTGCCGATTACTATCGGTTCTACCTTGCCGTGGCCGGGAAGCCGGGGACGGCGGACGGCTCACCGGTCAGCCGCCAGGAAGGGGCCTGCGCTGCGCTCCGAATCCTCCTGCCCCTGCTTTTCGAGTACCTCGGCGGCCCGCGGCTGGATGCGCTCCCACCGCCTGTCGAAGTGGCGCGGGCGCTCGCGGACTGTTTTGCCCGGGGCGGCCGGGTCGGATTTTCCCGTCTCTCCGACGGGGCCAGGCAGATCGTGGAGCGCACGGATTACCGGAACGAGACGGGCGCCGAGGCCCGGCATCTGGTAGAGCGGTACGTTTCCGATGCCGGGGCCTTCCTCTCGTCCCATTCCCGGATAACGGGCAGGATGGGGCAGGACGGCACCCCTTCCTATGGGGTGGTCGGGGACGACCGGCGGGTGGAATTGAGGCTCGGAAGCACCGGGGTCCTTACCCTTGGCGATTTCCGTCGCCTGCCGCCGCAATGACCCACCCGTGCCATAGGCCCTAGCTAGCTCTAGCGGGCCTTGTGCGAAAAAGCGCCCGCCGGATCGATATAGGGATTGGCTTCCCTTGCCGCAGGGCGGTCATCGGAGAGTCCGGTTTCGTCGCGCAGTTCGGTATTCCTGGGCGAGCGGGCATTGGCCGACGGTTCGATGTCGGCAATGCCCTGGCTCCACAGGGACAGCATCCGCTTGCCGGTTTCGCGGAATGCCGGATGGAGATCGGCGTATTCCTTGATGCGGGGAGTGACTGCGCGGATCGCAGCGTTCACTCGCTCCCGGATATCGGCCATGACATGGGCCGTCAAGTTGAGCCTGAGGCTACCGTAGAGATGGAGGAACTTCCCGGCATGCCAGACCTTTTTCCCGTTGAGCGTCAGGCCGGGATTGTTGTCCTTATATTTTTCATAGGCCCGGACGGTGACTATGTCGTAGGCGGGGGCCAGCATGACATCCGCCTGGCCGGTGTAGAGGAAGCCGAAATTCTTCAGGTGGGCATCGGCGTTGGAAAGGGCGTAGTTGACGTAGATGAGGGTCATCAGCTGCTGGGCAGCTGCCTGCCGGTTCTCAGGCAGTACGTAGGCTTTCAGGTACTTGGCGAGGTCTTCGAGGGAGCCGGTGTATTTGCTGGCCGGGTCGAGGCCCTTGAGCGCGCAGCAGTCCTCGAAGCCGATGAAGCCGCCGGCTTCATCCCGGTCGAAGCGCCGTATGGCCAGCACATCGCCGTCCTCCGACAGGTCAGCCTCGGGAACGGCCAATAGTCCGGTGGCCCGGGCCACTTCAAGGCACAGGTATTCATTGATCGAAAGCCCGGGCAGATAGTCGGGGCCGGTTTTCAGTATGTAGTGCTCGGAAAAGGACGTGACCTTTTCCTTCGGCTCGGGGGCGTCATGGAGCCGCTTGGGCATGACGCCCGAAACGCCGTCGGCGACGCCGCCGACTATCGACTGCAGGAGGAGATCCCGGGAATTCGGGCTGGCCAGCATTTCCGCCAGGTTGATCGGGTCGGCGGCCTCGGCCAGGGTGGCGCCGGCGGGAACGACCCGGACCCGGCCGATGGTGCGATGCCCGGTCAGTGCCAGCAGGTTTTCGTCGGTCACCGCGGCCTGTCCGCCCAGCTGTTCCCGGAGCAGATCCTTCTTGTAGCCTTCCGGAAGATTCATCAGGAAGACGGGCGGGAGACCGCGTTTCCACACATGGCTTGCGGCCTGCACCGGCATGGTTAGGGAAACGAAGTTATCCGGCGGGACATCGGGCAGGTAGGTGAAGGCGTAGCCGCCATCGCCGATCGAGGAAAGCCGGCCGACCTTGCGATCGCAGACGTAGACGTCGAGATTCACGCGGTCCTCGATTTCCTGCTGCGTACCCGCAACTGCCCATGATGCTCGACTTTGTAGGCCTGCTCGGCCTGGTTCAGCTCATCGGCCACGTCGGCGAGGGTGCGCCGTTGCCCAATGGGGCGGGGGGCGAGTTCAAGCCCGACCTGTTCGAAAAGGGCGAGCAGGCGGACGCCGCCCAGGTCGCTCAGCATGCCGTTCTCGAACAGTGAAATGAGCTTGACGCTGATCCGCGTCGCGTTGGCGACATCCTGTTGAGTCTGGCGGCTGCGAACCCGCGCTTCGTGAAAGGCTTGTCCTAGTTCCAAAAGGTCCATAACTTGGCGTATAGGTAAATTTAAGGTGAATTTCTCGTTTAAATTAGTCTATACGCCAAGTTATTTGAAATCAAGATAACTTAGCGTATACGACCAGTTAAAGCTGAATTTTCATGTAACTTTACCTTTTGGCTAAGTTATGCTGCGAGCCCCCGATCAGCTCTTCCGGAAGCTGTCGTGGCAGGACTTGCAGTTCTTGGTGAGGTTGCCGAACTGGGCCTTGGTGGCTTCCTTGTCGCCGGTGGCGGCCGCCTTCACCAGCTCGTTGGCGTCCTTCTTGAAGTTGTCCGCAATCTCGGCCAGCTTGGCGGCGTTGGCCGGATCGACGGCTTCAGGCTTGGCCTGGGCGAAGGCGGAAGCGGCGATGGCGAATGCGATGCAGGCGAAGAGGGGGCGTTTCAGGGACATGGGATTGTTTCCAAAGGTTGATGAAGGAGGCGCTGACCCCGGAGGGTTCGGCTCCGGGTCAGCAGGGATGGCTTACTTGGCGGCCACGGTTTCGCCGATGGCGGCCACCCGCTCAATCACTTCCAGCACCTGCAGGGAGCGGGGGGCGTTGAATACCTGGGCCTTGGCCTGGATGGACAGGGCCATCTGGTCGGCAGCCTCCTGTTCCACGCCTGACGTCGAAGTCCCCTTCGATATCGTGGAAGGCCGATGGCCGGGTGCTGCTTACAGAAATGTAATTTTTCGGTCAGCTTGCTGTTGGGACCCGCTGGGCAGACTGATACCCGTTCGAATCACCAAGGAAGCATCATGTCTCTTCGTCGCTACGCCCTTATCCTGCCCCTCCTGCTGGGCTCGGCACTGGCCCAGGCCGCCACGCTGGTGGAGGTTTACAAGAGCCCCTACTGCGGCTGCTGCGAAGCGTGGGTTCAGCATCTGAAGAAGAACGGCTTCGAGGTCAAAACGACCAACGTCAATGATGTGCCGGCCGCCCGGAAGATGCTGGGCATGCCTGAGCGACTGGGCTCCTGCCACACCGCCAAGGTGGGAGGCTACCTGGTGGAGGGGCACGTTCCGGCTGCCGACATCCAGCGCATGCTGAAGGAAAAGCCTAACGCCCTGGGTATCGCCGTCCCCGGCATGCCTCCTGGCTCCCCCGGCATGGAGACTGCCAAGCCCCATCCCTACGACACGTTGCTCGTCCAGTCGGACGGCACGACCCGAGTTTTTGCACGCCACTAATAACCAACCGTCGGAGATCACCATGAAATTTGTTCTCGCTACCGCCCTCGTTGCCATCACCGCGCCGGCCCTTGCCGCCGACCACGACCATAGTGGCCATGGCAACCACGACATGATGCAAAACCAAGCCGCCGCTGAATCCCCGCTGGTCGATGGGCTGGTGAAGAAAGTCGATAAGGCTGCCGGGAAGGTTACCCTTTCCCATGGCCCCTTGCCGAACGGCATGCCCGCCATGACAATGGTTTTCCGGGTCAAGGAAGCCGCCTGGGTTGATCAGATGAAGGAAGGCGACAAGATCCGGTTCAAGGCCGATCAAGTGAATGGTGCGATGACCCTGGTTCGCTTTGAGCCCGTCAAAGGCTAAAAGAAGCAACCGACACCCCAACGGCAGCCTGGAGTTATTGAGGGCTGCGCGTTGCGACAGAAGAACAAGAGGGAGAACAACAAATGAATCGATCGACGCGGGCGAAGCGCAGCATCGTGCTGGTTGTCCTGGGGGCTTGGTGTGTGCTGTCCCAGGCCCAGGATGAAATCCCCGGGAGAAATGTCGATTCTCTCCTCACCTACGCCCGGGAGCACAACCCGGAGTTCGCGGTGATGCGGTATGAGGCGGAAGCGGCCGCGGAACGGGTGACCATGGCGGGTGCCCTGATGGACCCGAAGTTCCGGACGGAATTCCGGGACATCACCCGCATGGGCGAACAGAGCGCCACCCTCTCCCCCAGCCGGGTCGGCAGCACCCGCTACCTGGTGATGCAGGACCTGCCCTGGTTCGGCAAGCGGGACCTGAAGCGGGAAATCGCCGAACTCGAAGCCATGGGCGCCAAGGGGCGCAGCTACGGCACCTGGGCAGAGCTTGCCGCCCGCATCAAGACGACTTACGCCCAGTATTACTACCTCCACCGCAATGTGGAGTTGATCAAGGAAATCCTGGACCTCATGGGGCGGCTGGAGAGGATTGCCCAGGTCCGCTACGCCGGCGGGCTGGCTGCCCAACAGGACGTCATCCGTGCCCAGGTCGAGCAGACCAATATGCGCACCGAGTTGGTGGCCATGGAAGCCGAACACCATCACCTGCTGGCCCGCCTCAACGCATTGCTCGCCCGGCAGCCAGGCAGCCCCCTGGCTGCCCCTGAAGGACTCCGGCCTGTGCCGGCCCCTGCCCAGCTTGATTACACGACCCTGGTGGAGCGGGCCCGCACCCATAACCCGATGCTGGCTTCGGAAGGCCACCGGTTGAAGGCGGCCGAGAAGAACAAGGAATTGGTTTATAAGAACCGTTATCCGGATTTCACCCTGGGCGTCTCCCCCATCCAGTACCAGAGCGCCGTACGGGAATGGGAAGTGATGGTGGAAATGAACATCCCCCTGCAGCAGGGATCCCGCCGGGCCCAGGAGCGGGAAGCGGAAGCCATGCTTTCGGCTGCCCAAGCCCGTAGTGAGGCCACGGCTAACCAGCTCATGGCCGATCTCGCAGAGAACCTGGCCAGCATCGAATCGGCCCGGCGCACCGAAACCCTGACCTCCAGCAGCCTGTTGCCCCAAGCAGAACTTACCTACCAGGCGGCCCTTGCAGGTTACGAGACCGGCAAGGTGGATTTCGCCACCCTCCTGGACGCCCAGCGTCAGATCCGGCAAGCCCGGCAGAACCAGATCAAGGCCCAGGCCGAGGCCCAGGCCCGCCTGGCGGATATCGAAAGAATCTTGGGAGAAGAACTATGAAGCGGGGAGCGGGATTTGCCGTCGCCGTCGTTGCCGTGACGGTCGCCGCGGGAGGCGGCTACATGCTGGGCAACCGGAATGCGGCCCAGCCCCAGGCGACGGCTACCGTGGCCGCAGCGCCGGAAGCTGGGGCGAAGAAGGAGCGCAAGGTCCTCTACTACCGCAATCCGATGGGCCTGCCCGATACGTCCCCGTTGCCCAAGAAGGACCCCATGGGGATGGACTACATCCCGGTCTATGAAGGCGAGCAGGATGACGAGCCGGCCTCTGCCAACCAGATCAGGATCAGCACCGAGAAAATTCAGAAGCTGGGGGTACGTACCGAGGCCGCCCAGCTCCGCAGTCTGGATCGGATGGTGCGGGCGTCCGGTCGTATCGAGCCCGACGAGCGTCGCATCTATGCCATCTCCCCCAAATTCGAAGGCTACGTGGAGCGGCTTCACGTCAATGTGACCGGCCAGCCAGTGGGCAAGGGCCAGCCCCTCTTCGAGGTCTATAGTCCGGAACTGGTCTCCGCCCAGCGGGAATACGCCATCGCCGCCCAGGGAATGGATTCGCTGAAGGACGCGGGTCCCCAGGCCCAGGCCAGCATGAAGCAGTTGGCCGAATCGAGCCTCCTTCGCCTTCGCAACTGGGACATATCCGACGAACAGGTCAAGGCGCTGGCCAAGTCCGGGGAAGCGCGCCGCACCCTGACTTTCCGCTCTCCCGTTTCCGGCATCGTGACCGAAAAGAAGGCGGTCCAGGGCATGCGCTTCATGCCGGGGGACGCCCTCTACCAAGTGGCTGACCTCTCCTCTGTCTGGGTGGTGGCAGACGTCTTCGAACAGGATATCGGGCTGGTGAAGCCCGGCGCTACGGCCAAGGTCCGTATCAACGCCTATCCGGGCAAAGTCTTCGAGGGCAAGGTGAGCTACGTCTATCCGACCCTGACCGCCGAGACCCGCACGGTACCCGTCCGGGTGGAACTCCCCAATCCTGGGCAGCTGCTGAAGCCGGCCATGTTCGCCCAGGTAGAACTGCCGGTGTCCGGCAAGGGCCAAGTGGTCACCGTGCCGACCTCGGCCGTCATCGACAGCGGCACCCGCCAGATCGTCCTGGTTCAGGCGGGTGAAGGCCGCTTCGAACCCCGGGAGGTGAAGCTCGGGGCCCGCAGCGAGAACCATGTCGAGGTCCTTGAAGGGGTCAAAGACGGCGAACCCGTGGTGGTCGCTGCCAACTTCCTGATCGATGCGGAAAGCAACCTGAAGGCCGCGGTCGGTGGGTTCGGCCACTCGGATCACGGCGGGGCCGGCTCCAGCGCAGCGCAGGCCGCGAAGGGCGCCGGCCACAAGGCCGAAGGCAAAGTAGAGAGCATTGATGCCAAGGCCGGCACCGTCATGATGGAGCACGGCCCGGTGGACACCCTGAAATGGCCCGCCATGACCATGGAGTTCAAGGTGGCCAACGACGCGCTCCTCAAGGACCTGAAGCCCGGCACCGGCGTGAGCTTTGAATTTGTCGAGCGCGCGCCCGGGGAGTGGGTCATCACCGGGGTCAAACCGGCCACAGCAGCTAAAGCGGCGGCAGCCAATCCCCACGCCGGTCACTGAGGGAGGCCGCCATGCTCGCAAAAATCATCGACTGGTCCGCACGGAACCGGTTCCTGGTCCTGCTCGCCACGCTTTTCGTCACGATCGGCGGTATCTACGCGGTCATGAAGACGCCGCTCGATGCCCTGCCGGACCTCTCCGACGTCCAGGTCATCGTCTATACGGAATACCCGGGCCAGGCCCCCCAGGTAGTGGAGGATCAGGTGACCTACCCCCTGACCACCGCCATGCTGTCGGTGCCCAAGTCCAAGGTGGTGCGGGGCTTTTCCTTCTTCGGCGCTTCCTTCGTCTACATCATTTTCGAGGATGGCACCGACATCTATTGGGCCCGCTCGCGGGTCCTGGAATACCTCAATTTCGCCTCGGGTCGCATGCCGAAGGGGGTGACGCCCCAGATCGGCCCGGACGCCACCGGCGTTGGCTGGGTCTATCAATACGCCGTGGTCGCCAAGGACAGGACCCTGGCGGAGCTGCGCACCCTCCAGGATTGGTTCCTCCGCTACCAGCTCACCAAGGCCCAGGGCGTCGCCGAGGTGGCATCCGTCGGCGGCTTCGTCCAGACCTACCAGATCACCGTCGATCCGGTGAAGCTCAAGGCCTACGGCATCCCGCTCATGAAGGTGGCCCAGACGGTGCGGGATTCCAACCGGGACGTGGGCGGCCGGGTGGTGGAAAT
>JBLNBI010000356.1:0-4665 GCA_050259815.1 Actinomycetota bacterium
GGGCCGACCACCACTTCGCCGGAATCGGGCTGCTGCTGGCCGGTGATCATCTTGAACAGGGTCGACTTGCCGGCGCCGTTGGGGCCGATGATGCCGACGATGGCGCCCGGCGGCAGGCTGAAGGACAGGTTGTCCATCAGGAGCTTGTCGCCGAAGGCCTTGCTGACGTTGTGGAACTCGATGACCTTGTCCCCCAGGCGCTCGCCCACCGGAATGAAGATTTCCTGGGTCTCGTTGCGCTTCTGGTATTCGTGGCTCGACATTTCCTCGAAGCGGGCGATACGGGCCTTGGACTTGGCCTGGCGTGCCTTCGGATTGGAGCGCACCCACTCCAGTTCCTGCTTCATAGCCTTCATGTGGGCGTCCACCTGCTTCTGCTCGGTCTCCAGGCGGGCTTCCTTCTGCTCCAGCCAGCTGGAGTAATTGCCCTTCCAGGGGATGCCTTGGCCGCGGTCCAGTTCCAGGATCCACTCGGCAGCGTTGTCCAGGAAGTAGCGGTCGTGGGTGACGGCCACAACGGTGCCCGGGAAGCGCACCAGGAACTGCTCCAGCCATTCCACGGACTCGGCGTCCAGGTGGTTGGTGGGCTCGTCCAGGAGCAGCATGTCGGGCTTCTCCAGGAGCAGCTTGCACAGGGCCACGCGGCGCTTCTCGCCGCCGGAGAGGTTGCCGATCTTGGCTTCCCAGGGGGGCAGGCGGAGGGCGTCGGCGGCGATTTCCATCTGGTTTTCGGTGTCGGAACCGGCGGTGGCCAGGATGGCTTCCAGGCGGGCCTGTTCCTCGGCCAGCTTGTCGAAATCGGCTTCGGGATCGGCGTAGGCGGCGTAGACCTCATCCAGCTTGGCCTGGGCCTGCATGACCTCGCCGAGGGCGGATTCGACTTCCTCGCGCACGGTCTTTTCGGGATCGAGCTGGGGCTCCTGGGGCAGGTAGCCGATCTTGATGTTGGGCTGCCACTGGACTTCGCCGTCGTATTCCTTCTCGACGCCGGCCATGATCTTCAGCACGGTGGACTTGCCGGCGCCGTTCAGGCCCAGGAGGCCGATCTTGGCGCCGGGGAAGAAGGAAAGGGAGATGTCCTTGATGATTTGCCGCTTGGGCGGCACGACTTTGCTGACACGCAGCATCGACATTACATATTGGGCCATGGCTTGGGGGAATGTGCCTGAAGGGAAAAAACGGAAGTTTACCCGCCCCGGGGGCGGCGTGGGGAATCAGTCCTGTTCCAGGGTGAGCAAAGGTGCGCCTTCATCGACCACATCGCCCTCGATGACATGCACCTCGAGGACGCGGCCGGCGTAAGGGGAGGGGATATCTAGGGCCACCTTGCCGGTCTCCAGGGTCAGGATATTGTCGTCCCGTTCCACATGGTCACCGGGCTTGACCAGGAGTTCCAGGATGAAGACGTCGCCGTTGGCGCAGTTGCCGCAGCTCTCCCAGCATTCGGGGTACTTGGGCATTCGGACGGTGATGGTGCTCACGGTAATGGAAGATACTGTCTGCAAGGTGTTGCATTCTACGCCCTGATCCGTATAATGCGGCCCTCAACACAGCGCGCCCGTAGCTCAGTTGGATAGAGTACTTGGCTACGAACCAAGGGGTCGGGCGTTCGAATCGCTCCGGGCGCGCCAGTGAATTCAAGTGGAAAGGCCAGTCGAAAGACTGGCCTTTTTGCTTTCCTGGCCCATCTAGCCCTGCACTTCCCCCACTGAATTAGCCCACACCAGGGCAGCCACCAGATCCTGGTTCACCGCGGCCGGATCGACGCCGCAGGCCGCGGCGTCGGCCGCCATTTCTTCCTGGGTGCCGGATTCGCAGGCCACGGCGAGCCGCAGGCAGGGCGCCAGGGGGCCGGCGTCGGAGATCAGGGCCTGGACGACCGGTTCGGGCAGGGCGACGTCCACCAGGATGCGCTCCATAGGCCGGCCCAGGAGTTGATCCAGTAGGGAAAACAGCCCGGTGAGGAACAGGTGGTCGGTACGGGGCCGCAGGCCCTCGATGCGGTGGCCCAGACGCTCCATCAATCCGGCGCGCACCAGGGCCTGTTCAATCAGCACCCGCTCCAGGGGTCCGGCTTTCTGGACGTCGAAGAGAAGCAGGGATAGCCAGCGGTAGAAGCGCTCCCTGCCAAGCAGCACGAGGCCATGGTCGATGGAGGTGATTTCCTGCTGGAGGCCGTTGGCGGCGGAGTTGATATAGCGCAGCAGCTTGTAGGTGAGGATCGCGTCCTGCCGGATATTTTCCGCCAGGATGGGAATTTCCACGTCGCTGCGTAGCTGGCTGAGGATCTGCATCACCCGGGTACTGTCGATCTGGCTGCGGGGCGGGTGCCAGTCTTCCCGGCGGGTGACGAAGGGACCGTGGAAATAGTCGAAACCGGCCCGGAAGCAGATCTGGAAGTCATCGGTGGTTTCGACGTCGGCGGCGATAAGGGCGAAAGGAGAACGGGAACCGTCGTCCCTCCCCTTGCGCAGGTGCCGCACCCAGTCGGCGAGTTGCAGGCCGTCGTAGGTGGGGGTGGAAATCCGTACAAAGTCGCACAATTCGAGGAGCGCTTCCTGCATTCCTTCCGGCTGAACGCGATAGCCGATATGGAAGCCTCGCTCCTTGGCAAGGCGCACCTGGTCCAGCATCCCGGCATCGAGGGAAAAGTCTTCGTCGGGCAACTCCAGCATCAGCACGGTGTTGGTACTCGGCAGACGGGAAAGCTGAGGACTGCCCAGGGATACCGGCGAGATGCCGACGAACGCCAGGCGGTGCTCCAGGAGGCTCCCCACGCCGACGGACCCCAGGTTGAGGAAGAGGGCGTCGTCGTAAGCCCGCCGGATGGTGGCGCTGCGGCCCGCCAGGCGGGAGTTGATGCGCTGGTGGAGCAGGAATTCGTAACCGGCGATGCGGCCATCGCGGTTCAGGATGGGTTCGCGGCAGACGAAGGAATGGTCTCCGCCCGTCGCAGTCTCTGCGGTGCGCAGGGGGGCCAGCTCGTTCAAGCGCTCGAAGGAGTTGTCTTCCGCCGGGGGGGTATCGCGTTTGCGAAAAAGGCTACGGAATTTTTCTAACATGATGGCCCCCTTCTCTTGGGCAGGGTTTTCCGTTTGCTGATTTCATATTATGCCGGGGATTGGGGCTTGTCGAACCCTTATGGTCAACAAAGCGCTCCATGGGAGCAGGGCCGCCGAGCGGTCCCGGGCTTCGGATCATTCCCGCGGTGCGGGAGATCGTCCGGTTATCTTGCCAGGGTAATTCTAAGTGTTTTCGGAAAAGCCACGATGGCGCCCTTGCGCCAGCCACCATGCCCCTCGGTGGTCTTCGGGCTATTTTTGGGGCGTGTTGCGCGCCGCCAGGGACCTCAATGCGGCAGCAGTCCGGCGAAGGCTTTCCGCAGACGCCCGCAGGTTGCTGGCGATCTGGTCCAGCCGCTGGATATTCAAGGCCAAACGCCGGATGCTGTCGCCGAAGGCATCGGACTGGGTCCCGGTTGTACGGGGCAAGTTGGTTTCCATCACCGGAGCTCCTGGAGGTACAAGGATTGCACGGCGATGTTATGACGTGTGTATGCCCGGTGCTATTCGGCTTCCTCCGTATTTCACGGCTCTCGCCAGAGTAGAGAACGATAGGGTTTGCGGTTTTTTTGACGTTTCAGTAAGGCCAAACCCAATGGGCGGTTTCTGACCGGTCATGGCCATGCTCGTGGGCGAAGGCCAGGTTCAGGATGATCTCGTTCTTCATCTGTTCCTTCAAATGCGCCGCCCGGCCGGAGAGGCCCGGCACCTTGTCGATGACGTCGATGACCAGGTTGAAGCGGTCGGTCTGGTTGAGGATGGCCAGCTCCAGGGGCGTGTTGATGTTGCCCCGCTCCTTGTAGCCCCGGACATGGATGTTGTTGTGATTCTTGAAGCGGTAGGCCAGCTTGTGGATCAGCCAGGGATAGCCGTGGAAATTGAAGATCACCGGCTTGTCGGTGGTGAACAGGCTGTCGAATTCCCCCTCGGTGGAGCCGTGGGGATGCTCGGCGATGGGCTGCATGCGGTAGAGATCCACCACGTTCACGAAGCGCACCTTCAGGTCGGGCAGCTGTTCCCGCAGGATGGCGGTGGCGGCCAGGGCTTCCTGGGTGGCTACGTCGCCGCAGGCGGCCATCACCACGTCGGCCTCGGCACCCTGGTCGTTGCTGGCCCAGTTCCAGATGCCGATGCCCTTGGCGCAATGGACGATGGCTTCCTCGATGGTCATGTACTGGAGGTGCTTCTGCTTGTCCGAGACGATGACGTTGATGCAATCCACCGAGCGTAGGCACTGGTCGGCCACCACCAGCAGGGTGTTGGCGTCCGGCGGCAGATAGACCCGGGTGACGCTGGGGCTCTTGTTGGTCACCAGGTCGATGAAGCCCGGGTCCTGGTGGGAGAAGCCGTTGTGGTCCTGGCGCCAGACGGTGGAGGACAGCAGGATGTTCTCGGAGGCCACCGGCGCCCGCCACAGGACGTGGTTCTTGGAGATGTCCAGCCACTTGGCGTGCTGGTTGAACATGGAATCGATGACGTGGGCGAAGGCTTCGTAGGTGTGAAAGAAGCCGTGCCGGCCGGTCAGCAGGAAGCCCTCCAGCCAGCCGATCAAGGTGTGCTCCGACAGGATTTCCATCACCTGGCCGTCCTTGGCCAGTTCGCC
>JBLNBI010000357.1:0-8379 GCA_050259815.1 Actinomycetota bacterium
TGCTCCTGGTCACCTACGACCCGGACCAGTATTACCGGGCCGTCTATGCCGCCGCCCGGGCCTGGCGCACCGGCGCCATCGGCACCCTGCGGGAGATCGACAGCGCCCAGCGGCTCTCGGCTTACTGGCGAAGTCGGATGGGCTGATGGGGTCCGGCGGGGGACGGTGTTAGAATCCTCCGCCCGCAAGAATTCCAACCAATAGCCCAAATCCATGCGCCAGCTCCTCCTCGACCTGCTGCCTGCCACGCCCGCCTCCCTGGACAACTTCGTTTCCGGCGGCAACGGGGAAACCCTGGCGGCACTGACCGAGTGGCTGGCGGGCGCGCGCATCGACCCGTCCTTCTGCCTGTGGGGCGAGCCCGGGTCAGGCAAGACCCACCTGCTCCAGGCCAGCGGCTTCGATTACGTGGATGCCTCGGCCGACCCGGACCTCGCCGGCACTCCCGAGAGCGACCAATTGGCGGTGGACCACGTGGAAGCCCTGAGCGACGTAGGCCAGATCGCCCTCTTCAATCATTTCAACCGCCTGCGCATGGGCGGCGGCCGGCTGCTGACCGCCGTGCGCCAGCCCCCCGCCCACCTGGCGGTGCGGGAAGACCTGCGCACCCGGCTGGGCTCCGGCCTCATCTACCGCCTGCTGCCCCTGTCCGACGACGAGAAGGCGGCGGCCCTGGCGGCCCAGGCCCGGGAGCGGGCCCTGAAGCTGTCGCCGGAAGCCATCAATTACCTGCTGCGCCACGCCCCCCGGGACATGCGCATCCTGTCGTCGGTGATCGTCGCCCTCGACCGCTACTCCCTCGAACACAAGCGCCCCATCACCCTGCCGCTCCTGCGGGAGGTGCTCCTGGCGCCGCTGGAAGCCTGACCATGAACCTTGCACTCTTCGACCTCGACAACACCCTCCTCTCCGGCGACTCGGATTTCGAGTGGGCCCAGTTCCTCATCAGCAAGGGCGTGGTGGACCGGGAAGTCCAGGAGGCCAAGAACATCGAGTTCTACGAGCAGTACAAGGCCGGCACCCTGGACATCCACGAATTCCTCGCCTTCCAGCTGGCCCCGCTGACCCGCCAGCCCCGGGAGCAGTTGGACGCCTGGCACCGGGAATACATGGAGCGGCACATCCTTCCCATCATCGGCGACCGGGCCCGCGCACTGGTGAACCGGCACCTGGACGCCGGCGACCTGTGCGCCCTGGTGACCGCCACCAACAGCTTCGTTACCGGCCCCATCGCCCTGGAACTGGGCATCGCCCACCTCATCGCCACCGTCCCGGCCTTCGAGAACGGCCGCTTCACCGGCGGCCCCCGGGGCACCCCGTCCTTCCGGGAAGGCAAGATCACCCGGGTGGATGCCTGGCTGGAATCCCTGGGCCTGTGGTGGGGAAGCTTCGAGAAGATCTGGTTCTACAGCGACTCCCACAACGACCTGCCGCTCCTGGCCAAGGTTTCCAACCCGGTGGCGGTGGATCCGGACGCCAATCTGCAGGCCCATGCCGCTAGAAATGGCTGGGAAATCATCAGCCTCCGGTAGAACCTGATACGGGGCCCAAAGGCCTTATTTGCTGAAGGTAAAGAAGTACTTGTCGGACACCGAGCGCATCGCGAATCGTCCCTCGCCCGTCAGGTACATGCGGTAGCACACGCCCATCACGCTCCAACCCGGATCTCGCATGGTGAAGCAGACCTGCCCATCGTCCTCGCGAATCTCATAGTTCCCTTTGGTATAACCGCCCTTCAGGATATTTGCGACCTGCAAGGTGCCGCCGGCATCAATAGTCAATTGGAGCAATTGCCCCGCCCGCGTCGTGGCCTGCACCCTTCCCAGGCCCCTGAAGCGGTTCCCGAGTTCCGAACCGGTCACTTGTCGCCCGTCTCCCTCGGTCGAAGGGCCCGCCTCCGGCTTCTGGGCTATCTTTTTCTCGGCGGCCGCGCTTTCCTGCTGCGCTTTGACGGCAGAGGCGTGCCGCGCCGGCAGGTCGGCGATCCACTCCGCCGGCAGGGCAAAACTCAGATTCTGCGCATCGACGCCTGCGATGATCAGGGAGGTAATGCCGATCAAACGCCCTTGCTCGTCAAACAGCCCACCACCGCTGGAACCTGACGAAACCGGCGCCGACGTCTGGACCCACACGATGTTGTCGTTCTCATCCTTGCGGAGGGCGGAAAGCAGCCCCGCACCCAGGGTCAACTCCAGTCCTTTGGGATTGCCCAGGGTAAACACCGACTGCCCCACCTTCGCACCCCGGGTACCAACGACAGCGACCGCCGGTGCGACCAGATTCTTGACCTTTATCTGACAAAGATCGCGCTGCACATCCAGATACTCCAAGGTCGCGCCATGAGCGGTGTTGTCCTGGCGCACCACGAAGCGCTTGGCCTTGCGCAACACATGACAGTTGGTGATCAACCGTTCCGGCCCGACCACCACTGCGCTCCCCTGGCTCAAAGCCAAGCCATCCTGGTCGTAGGTAATGACTTTCCAAACGCTGGGGGAAACCTTTTCATAGAATTCCGTGGCAGTCAGCGCCTGCACTTGGCAATGGAGGCCCAAACCAAGGAGCAGTGACATCCAGCGATATCGGTTCGATCCCAAACGGAAGATTGTTCTCATCCTATTTGTCACCCAACAGGTCCTTGAAGTCATCCATGCTCTTCTTGTCTGGAGTCGCCGCCACAGGCCCGGCAGACCGAATATCTACAGGCGGAAAGTCATTCGTGTGCTCTGCATCCAGCTTCGACCGCTGGGCAGCCTGGGCTTCGGCGAGCGGCATGCAGGCTTGCCGGGAACTGTTGCGAAGGACCGCACTAGGTTCAGGTATCAAATGTTCCGGGTTCGTGGCGTTCAGGATCGCGGAGGAGCATCCCGCTTCCGTCGTCCGCACCGACAGTACGTAGGAGTGCTTGTCTTTTGGGTGGAAGGACCATTGCTGTACGCAGGTTCGATTGCCTGGCCGGGTGAATTTGGCCTGGAGCGTAACCAGGCCATTGGCCGGTACGTTGGTCGTGTTGATCACGCCTCTAGCGCCGGCAACTCCAATCTGTGCCGGGTTCAGGCAGCCGTAAGGGTCGGCATAGCTATAAACGCCGAAAGTCTCATTGGACGCAACCAGATTGTGGCGGACGATCAACCTGGCAGAAGGACCCGACGCCGGCGGCTGATATACGGGGATGCTGAGGCAGGCCGCCAGGACAGGCACAGCACAGCCTGCGGCCAGGAGAAACCTGAGCCTCTCCCACGGATATTTTTTCGCCGAAGCCGACAAATCCGCCCCCCTTCAAGCCTTTTGTCATAGGCGGGCATCGTGCCAGAACGTTCTCGGAATATCAATTTGGAGCCGATATCGCCAAAAAAGGGGGATAAGCGACAAACATTGCCAATCGGAGGCCCAAGGCCCAATATGCCTGCCACCTCCAGAACCCACGGATAGATCGTCATGCGCATGACCATGGCCATGCTTGCGGCAGTGCTGGCATGCAACGTTGCAAGCGCCCAGCAGCCTGCGGAAATCGAGGACCGCCTGGTCACTGTTCCCTTGAGCCGGGGCAGCGAGTTGAACCTGGTCGTGAGTCGACGGATCGACACCCACCCCTCCATCGCAGTGCTGCTCTTTGCCGGTTATCCGGGAGTGCTGCGGATTCGCGAGGAGAACGGCAATATCGCCTACGATCTGCGGGGAAATTTCCTCATGCGCGCCCGCCGCCACCTGATCAACGACGCCATCTCCACGGTGATGGTGGACTGCCCCAGGGATCAATGGCGCAGTTGCGACGATGTCTACCGTTCCTCCGACCAGCATGCCCACGACGTCGGCGAAGTGATTGCGAAGGTGAAGCAGGATTATGGCTTCCAGAAGGTGTATGTCATGGGCACCAGCTATGGCACGGTATCAAGCTCCTTTCTGGCCTTGAAGCTGGGCGACAGCCTGACTGGCGCCATACACACCGCGACCTTTACCGACCCGGCCGTCAGCCGCAACAAAGGCCAAGGTCTCGCCCTGTGGAATTTCGATTGGAAATCGATAAAGATGGACCAACTGTTCGTCCATCACAAGGATGACGCCTGCACCTTGACCCGCTACGGCAGCATTCTCGCCCGCAAAGGCGCCATACCGCTGATCACGGTACGAGGCAGCCGCGATTCCCGAGGGGATGTTTGCGAGGCCTATTCGGCCCATGGCTTCGTGGGACGGGAAGCGGCCACCATGGGGGCCATCGCCGACTGGATCACCACGCGCACATTGACCGATACGGTCGGCGAAGATGCGGCCGACGGATAATGTGCCGGCGGGACCCTTCCCCGGGTCGTGAAGGATACGGAATTACCCATTAATTCTTCAAATCATGGGCTTGACCAATCTGACGCCCCCCGGAGAAGGGCTACGAATTTGGCTGCGATTCTGGGGTAGAATCCCTATTTTTCCGCGGTGCATCCTGCGCCCGACCATCGCCACGACGTGATTCGCAAATTCATCTCCCGCGTTTTCAGCGGCAAGAACGCCGGCAAGAACAAAGAACCGGCCATCATCCCAGTCTCCAGCCACGGCATCACCCGCGACCGGCTCAACTCCGCCAGCCGCCGGGTCTGCGACACCCTGCAAAGCCACGGCTACAAGGCCTACGTGGTGGGCGGCGCGGTGCGCGACCTGCTCATCGGCCAGGACCCCAAGGATTACGACATCGCCACCGATGCCACGCCGGAACAGGTGAAGCAGTGCTTCCGCCGCTCCCGCATCATCGGCCGCCGCTTCCAGATCGTCCATGTGATGATGGGTGCGGAGACTCTCGAGGTCACCACCTTCCGCGGCACCCTGGGGGAGGATGCCAAGACCGACGAGCACGGCCGGGTGCTCCACGACAACGTCTTCGGTTCCCAGGCCGAGGACGCCGCCCGCCGGGATTTCACGGTCAACGCCCTCTATTACGACCCGGCCACCGAAGCCATCGTCGATTACCACCACGGCGTCGCCGACATCAAGCAGAAGACCCTGCGCATGATCGGCGAGCCAAAGCAGCGCTACCGGGAGGACCCGGTCCGCATGCTGCGGGCCGTGCGCCTGGCGGCCAAGCTGGGCCTCATCATCGACCCGGCTGCCCGTACCCCCATCCGGGAAATGGCCGAGCTGCTGGAAAACGTCCCGGCCGCCCGCCTGTTCGACGAGATGCTGAAGCTCCTGACCTCCGGCCACTCGGTCAAATGCCTGACCCAGTTGCGCCAGGAGGGCCTGCACCACGGCCTGCTGCCCATGCTGGACGTCATCCTCGAACAGCCCATGGGCGAGAAGTTCGTGATGCTGTCCCTGGCCAATACCGATGCCCGGGTCCAGAAGGGCAAGCCCATTTCCCCGAGCTTCCTGTTCGCGACCCTGCTGTGGCACGAGGTCCTGTGCCAGTGGGAGAAGATCAAGGCCAAGGGCGAATCCCGTATTCCCGCCCTCTACCAGGCCATGGACGAGGTTCTGGACGTCCAGGCCGAGAAGCTGGCCATCACCCGCCGCATCGCCGGCGACATCAAGGAAATCTGGGCCCTGCAGCCCCGCTTCGAGAACCGGGCCGGTAAGCGCCCCTACTCCCTGCTGGAACAGCCCCGCTTCCGCGCCGCCTACGACTTCCTGCTCCTGCGGGCCGAGGCCGGCGAGATCGATGGGGAACTGGCCGACTGGTGGACCCAGTTCCAGAAGGCCGAGGGCGAAGAGCGGGCCGAGATGCTGGTTCCCGAGAAGCCCGGCGAGAAAAAGAAACGCCGGCGCCGCAAGAAACCCAAGAGCGAAGGCGCTCCCGCCGCCGAGGCATGAACACCGCGTACATCGCCCTGGGCGCCAATATTGGCGACCCGGCGGCAACCGTCCGGGCGGCCTTTGCCGCCCTTTCCGGCCTTCCAGGAACCCGGCTCACCGCGGCCTCTTCCCTGTACCGGACGGCGCCCATCGGCCTCGCCGGCCAGCCTGACTTCATCAACGCCGTGGCCCGGCTGGAAACCACCCTGGAACCCCGGGCGCTGCTCCAGGCCCTCCTTGCCCTGGAAGCCGATTTCGGCCGGATCCGCCAGGAAAGGAACGGCCCCCGCACCCTGGACCTGGACCTGCTCCTCTACGGTGACCGGGTCCTCGACACCCCGGACCTGATCCTGCCCCATCCCCGGCTGCATCTGCGGGCCTTCGTCCTGGCTCCCCTTGCCGAGATCGCCCCCGACCTGGCCATCCCCGGCCGGGGCACCGTGGCCGCCTGGCTGCCGGCCGTCGCCAACCAGGCTATCGAAAAGCTATGAACACCCCCGTCCTGTGGCAAACCGTCGGCCTCCTGGGGCTGTCGAACGTCTTCATGACTTTCGCCTGGTACGCCCACCTCAAGCACCTCAACGAGAAGCCCTGGTGGTTCGCTGCCCTGGTTTCCTGGGGCATCGCCCTCTTTGAGTACCTGATCCAGGTGCCCGCCAACCGCATCGGCAACACCGAGCTGACCTTGGCCCAGCTCAAGATCCTCCAGGAAGTGGTCACTCTCTCGGTGTTCGTGCCCTTCGTGGTGTTCTATATGGGCCAGCCCCTGAAGCTTGACTACCTGTGGGCGGCCCTGTGTATCCTTGGCGCCGTCTATTTCATCTTCAGGTCATAAACCACCTGTACCCCAACGACCCAAAATGTCCGCTCAAAGCCAAACCCGCCGCCTCACCCACGCCGATCTGGCCAAGATGAAGGAAGCCGGCGAGAAGATCGCCGTCCTCACCTGCTACGACGCCAGCTTCGCCAAGCTCCTGGACGCCTGCGGCGTCGACGTCATGCTGATCGGCGACTCCCTGGGCATGGTCGTCCAGGGCCACGATTCCACCCTGCCGGTGACCCTGGCCGACATGGCCTACCACACCGCCATGGTAGCCCGGGGCTCCCAGCGCGCCCTGGTGGTGGCCGACATGCCCTTCGGCACCTCCCAGGTTTCGCCCCAGGAGACCTTCAAGAACGCCGTCCAGCTGATGGCCGCCGGCGCCCAGATGGTGAAGATCGAGGGCGGCCTCGAAATGGTGGAGACCACCCGTTTCCTCACCAGCCGCGGCATCCCCGTCTGCGGCCACATCGGCCTCACCCCCCAGTCGGTGCACCAGTTGGGCGGCTACAAGGTCCAGGGCCGCTCCGACGCCGCCGCCATCCGCTTGAAGGACGAGGCGGTAGCCCTCCAGGATGCGGGCGCCACCCTTATCGTCCTGGAAGCCATTCCTGCAGCCCTGGCCGCCGAGGTGACCCGGCTGCTCGCCATCCCCACCATCGGCATCGGCGCCAGCGCCGACTGCTCCGGCCAGGTGCTGGTGCTCCACGACATGCTGGACGTGGCCCCGGGCAGGAAGGCCAAGTTCGTGAAGAACTTCATGGCCGGTGCCGGCAGCCTCCAGGGCGCCGTCGAAGCCTACGTCCGCGCCGTCAAGGACGGCTCCTTCCCCGGACCGGAACACACTTACTGACATGGAAATCCACGCCCCCATCGCAGACCTGCGGGCCGCCCTCAAAAACTGCGGCCGTACCGCCTTCGTCCCCACCATGGGCAACCTGCACGAGGGCCACATCAGCCTCACGCGCCAGGCCCGAGCCTACGCCGACACCGTGGTGGCCAGCATTTTCGTTAACCGCCTGCAATTCGGCCCCGGCGAGGATTTCGACAAGTATCCCCGCACCTTCCAGGCCGATTGCGACAAGCTGGCGGCGGCCGGCGTGGACGTCCTGTTCGCTCCCACCGAGACCGATCTCTACCCGGAGCCCCAGCAATACACGGTGGAGCCGCCGGAAATCCAGAACCTCCTGGAGGGCGAGTTCCGCCCCGGCCACTTCCGCGGCGTCGCCACGGTGGTGCTGAAGCTCTTCAACTGCGTTCAGCCCCAGGTGGGCGTCTTCGGCAAGAAGGATTACCAGCAGCTCATGGTCATCCGCAACATGGTGCGCCAGCTGGCCCTGCCCATCGAGATCATCGGCGGCGATACGGTGCGGGCCGAGGACGGCCTGGCCCTGTCTTCCCGCAACGGCTACCTGTCCGCCACGGAACGGGCCGAAGCGCCCCGGCTGCACCGGGAGCTTTCACGAATTTGCGACGCCTTGCGCAATGGTGAACGGGATTACGCCCGGCTGGAGCAAGAGGCGATTGCCAATCTCGACAGCCACGGATGGAAGACCGACTATGTTGCGGTGCGGCAACAGTCGGACCTGGGCACCCCGGTTTCCCCGGATGCCCGGCTGGTGGTGCTTGCCGCTTCCCGCCTGGGAACCACCCGGCTCATCGACAACCAGGAAGTTTGACGCAGCGCAGCACGGAGCAAAAATCCGCCGTTGACAGGGTGAGATTTGCCGTTAAAATTCCCTTCCCCCAACAACCACTTGGATGACTGACGCCATGCAGAGAAC
>JBLNBI010000358.1:0-4691 GCA_050259815.1 Actinomycetota bacterium
CTGGACGCCGTCGGCCCCCGCCTCCTGGAAGCAGCTGCGGCCACCCCGGCGCCGGATGCGACCCTGGTCCGGGGACTCACCTTCCTGGAAACCGTCAGCCGCCGGGGCGCCTACCTGGCCCTGCTCCAGCAGTATCCCCAGGCCCTGAAGCGGGTGGCGGACATCGTCGGCGCCTCGTCGTGGGCGGCGGACTACCTCACCCGCCACCCCATCGTCCTGGACGAACTCCTCGACCCGTCCCACCTGGAAACCGCCACCGACTGGACCGTCTTCCGGACCACCATGCTGAAGGACCTGGCCGACCACAAGGGCGACACCGAACGGGAAATGGACATCCTCCGGGAGCAGCACCACGCCCAGGTCTTCCGCCTCCTCGCCCAGGACCTGGCGGGGCTGCATACCATCGAGCGCATTTCCGACCACCTCACCCAGCTCGCCGACATCATGGTCCAGACCACCCTGGACCTGTGCTGGGAGAACCTCCGGAAGCGCCACCGGGACAAGCCCCAGTTCGCCGTCATCGGCTACGGCAAGCTGGGGGGCAAGGAACTGGGCTACGCCTCCGACCTGGACATGGTCTACGTCTATGACGACGACGCCATGGAGGCCGAGGAAACCTACGCCCGCCTCGGCCAGCGGCTCACCACCTGGCTGTCCAGCCAGACCCCGGCCGGCATCGTCTTCGAGACCGACCTGCGGCTGCGGCCCAACGGGGATTCCGGCCTGCTCGCCGTTTCCATCGAGGGCTTCCGGCAATACCAGCTGAAGCACGCCTGGGTGTGGGAACACCAGGCCCTGACCCGGGCCCGCTTCTGTGCCGGCGACCCGGCGGTGGGAGAGCGCTTCGAGGCCATCCGCAACGAGATCCTGCGCCAGGAGCGGGACCTCGGGAAGCTCCGGGAGGAAGTCCTGGCCATGCGCCAGAAGATGTACGACGCCCACGCCTCCAACAGAGACACCGAGTTCGACATCAAGCACGACCCGGGCGGCATCATCGACGTGGAATTCATCGTCCAGTACCTGATCCTGGGCCACGCCCACCGGCACCCCACCCTCACCGGCAACCTGGGCAACATCGCCCTGCTGCGCATGGCCGCCGAACTGGGCCTCATCCCGGCCGAGCAGGCGGAGGGCACCCGCAACGCCTACCGGGAGTACCGCCGGCTCCAGCATTTGAAGCGCCTCAACGACAGCCCCAAGTCCCGGATCGAGCGGGACGGCATCCAGCAGCACATCGATGCGGTGCGCTTATTGTGGAAGCATGTTTTTCAGCTAGACTGAAACGGCA
The DNA here is from genome assembly GCA_050259815.1 of Actinomycetota bacterium. Taxonomy (GTDB): domain Bacteria; phylum Pseudomonadota; class Gammaproteobacteria; order Burkholderiales; family Rhodocyclaceae; genus JAGTRP01. The sequence goes on from JBLNBI010000358.1 coordinate 1,289, forward strand.
TCCAACCCATAAGGAGAAGCCCATGAAGAAGCTCAACAAGGCGGTCGCCAACACCCTGCTCTCCCTCGTCGCCGGCGCGTTCGCGCTGTCCGCGGCTGCCGCTCCCAGCATCGACAAGCTCACCGTCACCCCGGCCACTGGCGCCAAGGTGGGCGACAAGGTCACTGCCTCGGTGGACTTCAAGGATGCCGGCGAAGGGCTGTGCGGCATCGAGGTGGAATTCGGGGACGGCACCCGGGAGACCTTCAAGGTCAAGCCCGACACCAAGCTTCCCATCACCATCGACCACACCTACAAGGCCGCCGGCGAGCTGAAGGTGCGGGCGGCGGGCGCCAAGGTGGAGAATGCCTTCGCCTGTACCGGCAAGGAAATCGTCATGGTTCAGGTCGCCCCCGCCGCCAGCGCCGCCGCCCTGGCCGCCGGCAACTGCCCGGCTGACTGGTCCCTAAAGGGCAAGGTCGCCAAGAACGGCTCCTTCACCTGCGTTCCCAAGAAGGGCGTGAAGGAAGCGGCCAAGCCGGCGAAGCCCCTGGACTGCCCGAGCGGCACCAGCTACTTCACCAAAGGCAAGACCCTCGGCTGCGAGGCCGGCAATTGAACGCCCCCCTGACCCAGCCCGCTTCGGCGGGCTTTTCTTTGTCCCCGGCGGAAAACGCCCCTCGCCACACCTGGCGCTTCTTCTCGGCGGGCGGCTTCGACCAGGTTCGCCTCGATACCGGCGCCGACCTGCTCCACCTGGATGAACTGGACCAGAAGCTGTGGGTGGCCCTGTCCTGCCCGGTCCAGGGACTGGAATTCGACCCCCGCACCCTCACCCTCATCGATACCGACGGCGACGGCCACATCCGGGCGCCGGAGCTGATTGCCGCCATCCGGTGGGCGGCGGACCGCCTCAATTCCCCCGACACCCTGGCGACCGGCGGTGCCCTGCCTCTGGCCGCCATCGCTGACAACTCCGACGAGGGCATCCGCCTGCTGGCCTCCGCCCGCCATGTCCTAGAAGGGCTGGGCAAGGGCCAGGGCGCCGCCATCGGCGTCGAGGACGTGAGCGACAGCGACCGCGTCTTCTCAGGCATGGCCTTCAACGGCGACGGCGTCATCACGGCGGCCGCCTGCAACGACGGCCTGAAGCCCGTCCTCGCCGCCATCATGGACACCCTGGGCAGCGTCCCGGACCGCAGCGGCGAGGCGGGCATCGACCAGGCCCTGGCGGACCGCTTCTTCACCGAGGCCCAGGCCTGGGTGGAATGGCAGACGCAGCCTCAAAGCGATCCCGGCCTCCTGCCCCTGGGCGCCGACACCGAATCCGCCTTCGCCGCCATGGCCAACCTCCGCGCCAAGGTGGACGACTATTTCACCCGCTGCCGCCTGGCAGGCTTCGATCCCCGGGCCGGCGAACTCCTGAACGGCGCCCCGGAGGACATCCGGGCCCTGGGCGCCCGCAGCCTCACCGAAACCGACAGCGACCTGGCGGCCCTGCCCATTGCCTTTGTCCGCTCCGGCGGCACCCTGCCTCTGGCCACCGGCATCAATCCGGCCTGGGCCACCTCTTTGGCCGCCCTGCGTGCCAAGGCCGTCCAGCCCATTTTGGGGGACCGGGAGAACCTGAGCGCCGAGGATTGGGAAAGCCTCAAGTCCCGCTTCGCCGCCTACGAGGCCTGGCAGGCCGCCCGTCCGGAAACCCCGGTGGCCGCCCTGGACATCGATCTCCTACAGGTCTTCCTGGCCCCTGACATCCGCGCCGCCATCGACCAGCTCATCGCCAAGGACCTGGCCCTCGCCCCTGAGGCGGACGCCATCGCCGAGGTTGAGCGCCTGGTGCGCTATGTCCGCGACCTGGGGCGGCTCGCCAACAATTTCGTCGCCTTCCGGGATTTCTACGCCGACGCGGACCGCAAGGCCGTCTTCCAGGCCGGTACCCTCTACCTGGATGGGCGCAGTTGCGAGCTTTGCCTGAAGGTCCTGGACCCGGCCAAGCACGGCGTCCTGGCCAGCCTTTCCGGGGTCTACCTGGCCTATTGCGACTGCGTGCGGGGCGGCGAGAAGATGACCATCGCCGCCGCCTTCACCGCCGGGGATTCGGACCAGCTCATGGTGGGCCGCAACGGCGTTTTCTACGACCGGGAAGGCCGGGACTGGGATGCCACCATCGCCAAGATCGTGGATCACCCCATCAGCATCCGCCAGGCCTTCTGGGCGCCGTACCGCAAGGCCAGCCGGATGATCGCCGAGCAGGTGCAGAAATTCGCCGCTGCCCGGGCCAAGGATGTGGACGACATGACCGCGAAGCTGGTGGCGGAGACCGGCAAGAAGGCCGAGCCGGGCGCCAAGCCGGCAACTGCGCCCGCGCCCTTCGACGTCGCCAAGTTCGCCGGCATCTTCGCCGCCATCGGCCTGGCCGTCGGCGCCCTGGGTACCGCCCTGGCTTCGGTGGTGACGGGATTCCTGGGACTCAAGGCCTGGCAGATGCCCCTGGCGGTCGCAGGGCTCATGCTGCTCATTTCCGGCCCTTCGGTGGCCATGGCCTTCTTCAAGCTGAGGAACCGCAACCTGGGCCCCATCCTGGATGCCAATGGCTGGGCGGTGAATGCCCGGGCCCGCATCAACATTCCCTTCGGCACGGCCTTGACCCGCATGGCCCGGCTGCCGGAAGGCGCGGAGCGCAGCCTGGGGGACCCCTACGCGGAGAAGCGCACGCCCTGGAAGCTGTATCTCTTCCTCGGCGCCCTCTTCGTCGCCCTCCTGATCTACGTGGGCAACGCCGCCGGAATCAGAGTTTCCTGAGCCGCTCGCCGGCGGCCACCAGGGTCTCTTCTTTCTTGGCGAAGCAGAAGCGCACCACCCGGTCGTCCCGGCCGTCGGCATGGAAAACCGACACCGGGATGACCGCCACCCCCACCTCCCGGGTCATCCACTCGGCGAATTCCCGGTCCGGCTTGTCGGAGATGGCCCCGTAGCGGGCCAGCTGGAAATAGGTGCCCCGGCAGGGCAGCAGTTCGAAGGGGGTGCCCTCCATGAGCGTCCTGAAGAAATCCCGCTTTTCCTGATAGAAGGCCGCCAGCCCCAGGTGGCGGGAGGCACTCTGCATGTACTCGGCCAGGCCCAGCTGCGACGGGGTATGGACCGTGAAGACATTGAACTGGTGCACCTTGCGGAATTCGGCCATGAGGTTGCCCGGCCCCACCACGTAGCCGATCTTCCAGCCGGTGATGTGGTAGGTCTTGCCGAAGCTGGACACCACGATGGTCCGCTCCCGCAGCTCCGGATGGCCGGCGAGGCTGGCGTGCTTCTCGCCATCGAACAGGATGTGCTCGTACACCTCGTCGGAGAGGACCACGATGCCGGTATCCCGGGTGAGCTTCGCCAGCTCGTCCAGGTCGGGGTTGGAAAGAAGGCTACCGGT
>JBLNBI010000359.1:0-2570 GCA_050259815.1 Actinomycetota bacterium
CCCGTCCGCGCCCCGGCGCCGGTCACGCCCCATGAAATCCTCCAGCCCGAAAACTGGGCCAAGCCCCGGGGATTTTCCAACGGCATCAAGGCCCGCGGCGCTTATGTGAGCATCGCCGGTCAAGTGGGTTGGGACGCCCAACGCCGCTTCGTCAGCAGCAACTTCACCGAGCAGGCGCGCCAAGCCTTGCAGAACGTGGTGGACGTGGTGCGCACCGCTGGCGGCCGGCCCGAACACATCGTCCGCCTCACTTGGTACGTGACCGACAAGCGCGAATATCTGGCCGAATCCAAGCAACTGGGCGCGGCTTACCAAGCTGTCATGGGCCGCTACTTCCCCCCCATGACCGTGGTGGAAATCGCCGAATTGGTGGAAGACGCAGCCAAGGTGGAAATCGAAGCCACGGCCATCGTTCCCGATTAATCGCGCAATCGGCAGCGCCTAGGCCTCAAGAAGCTCCAGTCGCTGCCGTAAAATCCCCTTAAGTCCTCAACAGCCTCTAGAGCCCAACTGCCTTGTCCTTCCGCCACTCGCTTCTCATCACTGCCTTGATCGCCCTGCCCTGGCTGGCCGGTTGCGATCAATTGGGCATTGAGACGCCGGCCCAGACTCAGGCCCGCCAGGATCTGGAAGGCAAAGCCATCGGCAGCGCTTGCCGCCAGACCGGCCGCCCTCTGGAAGACTGCTACGCCCGTGCCCAGAAGGACAAGAAGACCAAGCTGATTTCCCGCGCTTCCATCTTCAACGGCTGGAAGGAGATGGACGCCTACATGCGGGAAAACAATCTGGCCATCATCGCCCCGGCCCCCGATGAGCCGCCTGCGCCCGCACCCGTAGCCGCCGAGGGCGAAAACGCCGACGCCAAGCCCGAAGAGGACAAGGCCGACGCGAAGGATGCCAAGAGCACCAAGGACGCCAAGGAAACTGAAAAGGCGCCCGCCGGCAAGAACGAAAAGGCCGAACCTCCGGCCAAGACCGCCCCCGCCACCGGCAAGAAGATTTCCGCCGCGACCCGATACCCCACCTTCGCCTAAGTGCTGATTTCAGCAGGGCGCCAGTCCGCCCGAATGAACGGTCCTCGGACATCTTCGCAGATCCACGCTTCCGCCCACGACGCTCTGAACGTGCCTGCGCCCATTTTCATTGGCGCCACTACCGCCTGAAAACCCGGACGCTGTCTGCGTTTCCAGCCGATGGCCACAACAATGAAGTGCGGGCGTGGGTACGCGAAAGAAACAGCGCCGCCGCCGAGGTGCCAACGTCCTCGGCTCTCCACGCTCAATGCCTGACCTCCCCTTACGGCGCCGGATTGGGCTGCGCCAGATGGGCCTGCTCGATTTCAGCCAGCACTTCCGGACTCAGCACCACCTGATCCGCATCCAGGTTTTCCTTCAACTGCGCCATGGACGTGGCGCCAATGATGCTGCTGCCCACGCACCAACGCTGGTAGGTGAAGGCCAGCGCCAATTGCGTCAGGGTCAGCCCGTGTTTTTTGGCAATAGCGGCGTAGCTGGCCACGGCTTCCGGCACACGGGGCTTGGCGTAGCGTTGGGCAAAACCTGAAAACAGATTCACGCGGCCGTTGGCCTTAGGGTCTTGCAGATACTTGCCTGAGAGCACGCCGAATCCGAGGGGCGAGTAGGCGAGCAAGCTCACCTTTTCCCGATAGCCGATTTCCGACAGACCGTTTTCCCAGGTGCGATTGATCAGGTTGTAGGCGTTCTGCACGGTGATGGGCCGAGGCAAGCCCAGCTCGTCGGCGAGCCGAAGGAAGCTCATGAGCCCCCAGGGCGTTTCGTTGGAAAGCCCCCAGTGGCGCACCTTTCCAGCCTTGATGAAACCCGCCAGCGTCTCCAGGGTTTCGCGCAGGGGCGTGAAGGCCCGTTCATCCTCGGGCTTGAAGTGATAGCCGCCGAACTGGGGCACGCTGCGGTCAGGCCAATGGAGCTGATAGAGGTCCACGTAATCGGTCTGGAGCCGGGACAGGGAGCCGTCCAACGCCCGTTGCAGATTGGCTTGGGTGAAGGCCTGTTCGCCGTCGCGAATCCAGGTCATGTGCCGACCGGGGCCGGTAGCCTTGGTGGCGAGCACGATCTTTTCGCGAGCCTGCTTCTTGAGCCAAGTGCCCACGTATTGCTCCGTGCGGCCGGTGGTCTCGGGATTGGAGGGGACCGGATACATCTCCGCCGCGTCGATGAAATTCACGCCGCGGGACTGGGCGTAGTCCAACTGTTCATGAGCCTCGGCCTCGGTGTTCTGCTGGCCGAAGGTCATGGTACCGAGGCAGATCGAGGTCACTTGCAGGTCGCTGTTGCCGAGCTTTATGGTTTTCATTGGAATTCTCTGTTGTGGCAGGTGGGTGGATTGACTCAATTTTAAGCGGCAAGCGGGCAATAGCCAGTACAATGCCGATTCGCGCCCTACCGGTTGGCGCGTGTCTCAGGCCTCGAAGCCACGCCTCGCGCAAACACCTTCCTCGGCCGCTTTTATCCCCCACATGATGTCCGCCTGAACCGGTACTTGTCTCCACGACAAGCGGGCCGCTTCAGGAGTTTCCATGTCTGACAATC
>JBLNBI010000360.1:0-6674 GCA_050259815.1 Actinomycetota bacterium
ACCAGCCACTGGGGATCGGCGGCCGCCAGCTCGCCGATGGTGTGGATGCCCAGGGCCTCCAGCCGGGCGCTGGCCTTGGGGCCGATGCCGTTGATGCGCTTGGCCGGCAGGGGCCAGATGCGGGCCGGGATGTCGGCCTCGGTGAGGAGGGTGAGGCCGTCGGGCTTTTCCAGGTCGGAACAGAGTTTGGAGAGAAGCTTGTTGGGGGTGATGCCGATGGAGCAGGTGAGGCCGGTGGCGGCCTTCACCCCGTCCTTGATGCGCCGGGCCAGGGCCCGCAGGCCCGCCAGGGGATCGGCCGGCGTCCCATCGCGAACTCCCGGCACGTCGGTCAGGTCGATGTAGATTTCGTCGATGCCCCGGTCCTCGATGAGGGGTGCCTCCGCCGCCACCGCCGCCTTGAACAGGCGGGAATATTTGCGGTACTGGTCGAAGTCGGCGGGCAACAGCACCGCGTCCGGGGCCAGGGCCGCCGCCTTCATGAGCCCCATGCCGGAATGGACGCCCAGGGCCCGGGCCTCGTAGGTGGCGGTGGTGATGACCCCGCGCCCCACGTAGTCCCGCAGCCGGGCGAAGCGCAGGGAACCATTGGCCTCTCGCACTGGCTGGTGGGCCTGGCGGCCGCCCACCACCACCGGACGCCCCCGCAGCTCCGGATAGCGCAGGAGTTCCACGGAGGCGTAGAAGGCATCCATGTCGAGATGGGCGATCCATCGGCGCGTCATCGATTTTTTGGCACCCAATGCCTGTGTATTTATACAGGCATTACGATAGCACATCTGCCGCCCCGGCTTCTGGCGGGCCGGCGCCGATGGGGTATGCTAGACACCTATTTCCTTTCGGGAGAAGGCCATGAAACTGCGTTGGATCGGGCTGGGCGCCCTGGTATTGGCGGGACAAGCGATGGCCGCCGAGGTGGTAAAGGAAGTCGTTTCCGGCGGCGCCGAGCGGGAAGCCACCGCCATCACCGTCTATAACGAGGACCTGGCCCTGGTGAAGGAGCGGCGCAAGGTCACCCTGCCCGCCGGCTTGAGCCGCCTGTCCCTGCGGGAAGTGTCCGGCCAGATGCGGCCGGAGACGGCCCTCCTGAAGGCGGTGAGCGGCCATCCGGTCACTCTGGTGGAGCAGAATTTCGACTTCGACCTCCTCACCCCCGGCAAGCTGCTGGAAAAGTATGTGGGCCGGGAGGTGACGGTGATCCGCTCCCATCCCACCACCGGCGATGAGACCCGGGAGAAGGCCACCGTCCTGTCGGCCAACAACGGCACCGTGCTGCGCTTCGCCGACCGCATCGAGACCGGGGCGCCGGGGCGCATCGTCTTCGACACGGTGCCCGCCAACCTGCGGGACCGCCCCACCCTGTCGGTCCTCCTGGAAGCGGCCGGCGGGCCCCAATCCCTGGAGCTGTCCTATCTCACCGGCGGGCTGGCCTGGAAGGCCGACTACGTGGCCAACCTTTCCCCCGACAACCGGCAGATGGACCTGTCCGGCTGGGTGACCCTGACCAACCGCAGCGGCGCCGGCTACGACAACGCCAACCTCCAGCTGGTGGCCGGGACGGTGAACCGGGTGCGCCAGAGTTCCGCCGATTACATGGCGATAGAAATGCGTGCCGCGCCCTCGCCGCGCCGGATGGAAGTGGCCCAGGAAGCCCTGATGGACTACCACCTCTACACCTTCGACCGCCCCACTTCCATCGCCGACAACCAGACCAAGCAACTTGCTCTGCTCTCGGCCAGCGCCATCCCGGTCCGGAAGAGCTACCTGCTGGCCGGCGGGGAGTGGTACTACCGGGACCGCTACGGCCAGGTCGGCCAGAAGCTCAAGCCGGCGGTATTCGTGGAGTTCGACAACAAGGGCGGTCAACTGGGCAAGCCCCTGCCTGCCGGGGTGGTGCGGGTCTATGCCAAGGACAGCAAGGGAGCCGCCCAATTCGTCGGCGAAGACCGCATCGAGCATACGGCCAAGAACGAGAAGGTGAAGCTCAAGCTGGGCGAGGCCTTCGACGTCACCGCGGAACGGAAGCAAACCGCCTTCAAGCGGGTGGCCGACAACGTGTCCGAATCCTCCCACCGCATCGACCTGCGCAATGCCAAGGACGAACCGGTCACCGTGCGCATCCAGGAAACCCTGCCCGGAGACTGGGAGATGGTGAGCGAGAGCCGGAAGCACTCCAAGGAATCGGCCCGCATCGCCGCCTGGGACGTGGACGTGCCCGCCAACGGCGCGGCGGTGCTGGAATATACCGTCAGGACGAAGTGGTAAAGGCGGCCTCCGGCGGCCGCACCCGGGGCCGCCGGGCATGTTGCAGCGCCAGGGCCACCAGTTCCTCGGGATCGATGGGCTTGGCGATGTGGGCGGCCATGCCGGCCGCCAGGCAACGGCCCCGCTCCTCGCCGCCGGCATGGGCGGTCTGGCCGATCACCGGCAAGTCCGGGGCGATTTCGAGGATTTCCCGGGTCGCCTCGTAGCCGTCCATGTCGGGCATCTGGATATCCATGAGCACCAGGTCGAAGGCATCCCTGCCCTGTTCGGCCACCCGGTCCACCGCCTCCCGGCCGGTACCGGCCAGCAGGACCCGGGCCCCCTCCTCCGCCAGGTTCTCTTGAAGGACGAGCTGATTGATCTCGTTGTCCTCCGCCACCAGGATGGAGAGGCCCTCCAGCCGCCTGCCGCCGGCTGAGGACGGCCTTGAGGCCGGCAGCCCCTGGGGCGCGGCGGCTTCCGCCAGGGGCAGGCGGATCTCGAAGGTGCTGCCCTGGCCCGGCACACTGGCGGCCCGGATGGTGCCGCCCATGAGTTCGACGATGCGTTGGGTGATGGCCAGCCCCAGACCCGTGCCGCCGAAACGGCGGGTGGTGGAACTGTCCCCCTGCTCGAAGGGGGAGAAGATGCGTTCGAGCTGCTCGGCGCTCATGCCGATGCCGGTGTCGCTAACGCTGAGGATGAGGGTGTCGCCCTCCCGAGACACGGCCAGGGTAACGCCCCCCGCCTCGGTGAATTTCACCGCATTCGAGAGGACATTGAGGAGGATCTGCCCAAGGCGCAGGGGATCCGCCTCGCAATAGGCGGGCAGGCCGGCATCTTTCTCCACCCGCAGGGAGATGCCCTTTTCCCGGGCTCGCTCCGCCACCAGGTCCACGGCATGGTCGATGGTTTCGGAGAGGTTGAAGGCCACCCGGTCGATGGGCAGCTTGCCCGCCTCGATCCGGGAGAAGTCCAGGATGTCATTGATGATGCCGAGGAGGAGCCTGCCGGAATTGAGGATTTTGGCGAAGGCTTCCCGGGCCTTGTTCTGGCCTTCGCTCTCCCGGTAGCCGATGTGCGCCATGCCGAGCACGCCGTTCAAGGGCGTGCGGATTTCGTGGCTCATGTTGGCCAGGAATTCGCTGCGCACCTGGGCCAGGCGCTCCGCCTCAGCCCGGGCCGCCACCAGGTCGGCGGTCCGCTCGGCCACCAGTTCCTCCAGGTGGTCCCGGTAGGACGCCACTTCCCGCTCCTTCTGCTTGCGGCGGTCGATTTCCCGCCACATGGGCAGCAGCACCATCCGGCCGATCCCCAGGTTGAGGGCCAGGATGAGGACGATGGAGACGATCACCGTCGCGATGGCCATGTACCGGCGGCCGGCTGTAGCGGTACCGGTGAATTCGTCCAGGTAACCGGAGGAAACGATGATCCAACCCAGTTCGGCGGATTCGTCCAGGACCGCCACCTTCCGGCGGGGCTCGCCGCTTCCCGACTCCGGGCTGGTCCAGTCGTAGAACATGACACCGTTGCGCTGGCTCAGGGTGGTTTCCACCACCCGGGCCTCCATCTCCGTCAGGCCGTCGCCGAGGGCCTTGCCTTCCCGGGTGCGATGCACAACGAGTCGCCCTTTGGCCGCCGGATCGCCATCCACGACCACCAGATAGCCCGAGCCGCCGATGACGAATTCCCGCAGGGTCTGCCGCAGGGAATCGAGGCTGGAGGTCAGGTCCATGCCCACGAACAGGATGCCGATCACCTTTCCCGAAGCATCGGCAATGGGCCGGTACTCGGTCATGTAATGGGTGCCGAAGAGGCGGGCATGGCCGCGATAGACCTGGCCGGCGATCATCTTGGGATAAGCCGGGTGGCTGCGCTCCAGCCGGGTGCCGACCGCCCGGGTGCCGTCCTCCTTGACCAGGGAGGTGCTGATGCGGACGAAATCGTCGCCGTCCCGGGCGAAGATGGTGGCCGCATTGCCCCCGCTGGCCTGGCTGAAGCGGTCGATCTCGCTGTAGTCGAAATTGAGGGGACGGCCGTTGAGGGCGAGCCTCGGGGTCGAAATCCCTTCCCACTCCACCCGTTTGCCTACATCCAGAGTAAAGCGGCCGGAAAAATGGCCGCTCAGGGTTTCCCCCAGCTTGCCCACGGCGATCCGCATGCCTTCCTGGCTGGCATCCACCAGGTCCCGGACCAGATGATTGGTGGCCGCCAGCTGCCTTACCGCCTCCTCAGTCGCTGCGCGGTTCAGGTAACCGATGGCGACGTAGCCGAAGCTGCCCATGACCCCGGCGATGACCAGGGCCACGATGGCCGACAGCTTAAGCCGGAGGGAAAGGCTCCCGAATTCTTTTTGTGGCATGACGTGCAGTATAAGGCCGGGATAAACCCGGCCTTGGCAGCGCCCTTCAGAAGCGCTCGAATTCGCCTTCGCTGACGCTCACCACCGGCTTGCTGCGCGGGGCGGCAGCCAGGGTGGGCGCCGGCTTGGCCCCTTCCCGCTGGACAGCGGCCCGGGCCCGGTGGAAGCCGGATTCCTGGAGGCGGAAGAAGGTCATCAGCTCCTGGAGCTGTTCGGCCTGGGCGCCCAGTTCTTCGGCGGTGGCCGCCAATTCCTCGGAGGCGGAGGCATTCTGCTGGGTGGCCTGGTTGAGCTGGCCCATGGCGCCGTTGATCTGGGCCACGCCGGAGGCCTGTTCTTCGCTGGCGGAAGCGATTTCCTGGACCAGGTCGGAAGTCTTGCGGATGGTGGGGACCATCTCGCCCAGAAGCTGGCCGGCCCGCTCCGCCAGGGTGACGCTGCTCTCGGCCACTTCGCCGATTTCCTGGGCGGCCACCTGGGAACGCTCGGCGAGCTTCCGGACTTCCGCGGCGACCACGGCGAAGCCCTTGCCGTGTTCCCCAGCCCGGGCGGCTTCGATGGCGGCATTCAGGGCAAGCAGGTTGGTCTGGTAGGCGATGTCGTCGATGATGCCGATCTTGTTGGCGATGCTGCGCATGGCCTCCACCGTCTGGCTGACGGCCCCGCCCCCTTCCTGGGCTTCGGCGGCGGCCTTGGTGGCCATGCCGTCGGTAACCCGGGCGTTCTCGGTATTCTGGCTGACGGAGGCGGTGATCTGCTCCAGGGAGGCGGTGGTCTCCTCGACGCTGGCCGCCTGCTCGGACGAGGACTGGGATAGGGACTGGGCGGTGGCGGAAACCTGGCCGGAAGCGTCGGTCAGGGCCTCGGCGGCGTTGCGGACCTCGCCGATGATCTGGGCCAGCTTGCCCACCATGGCTTCCATGGCAGAGAGGAGCTGGCCGGTTTCGTCCTTGGAGGTGACTTCGATGCGGGCCGTCAGGTCCCCGTCCGCCAACTGGTTGGCCACCTTGACTGCCTCGTTCAGGGGCCGGGTGATGCCCCGGGTCAGCCAGATGGCGATGACCACGGCGATCAGCACGGCGGCGGCGGAAATGCCGATGGCCAGGTTGCGGGCGGCCTCGTAGGCCTGTCCGGCCTCCTTGCTGGCCTTGCTCACCAGATCGCCCTGGTAGTTGATCAGCTCGCCGATGGCGTTGATGTAGTCGCCCTGGCTCTTGCGCATGTCGGTCTTGAGGAGTTCGACAGCATCATCACGACGGCCGTTGGCGAGCATCTCCTTGAACTTGGTGAGGTCGGCCACGTAGACGGCCCGGATGGCGGCCATCTTCTTCAGGAGTTCCTTGTCCGTGTCCGAAATGGCGGCCTTGTCCAGCTTGCCCAGGCGGTCGGTGATGATCTGGCTCAGGGCCGGGATGCGGTCCATCTCGGCCTTCACCTCTTCCGGCTTGCTGGCCAGCACGGCATTGCGGGTGGCCCGGGCGGCCACGTTCAGGGCATCGATGATGTCATTGGCCCAGACGGTCTTCGGGAAACGGTCTTCGGCAATGGTCTGCAGCTCGCCATTGATCATGGCCATGCGGTTGATGCCCAGCCAGGCGACCACCACCAAAAGGATTACCACCAGGGCGAAACTCGCCGCCAGGCGGGTTCCGATGCGGATATTGTTCAACATGTCACTGATCCCCTTGTGTTGCGATAATTATTGAAAACGTGCTTTCAGCGCCCGGCGGGTGCCGCCAGGGCCCTGGTATCCCGGCTGCCGGCCAGGTCGATCAGGGCCGGCACGTCCAGGATGAGGGCAACGTCCCCGTTGCCCAGGATGGTTGAACCGCCGATGCCCCGCAGGTGGCTGAAGAGGCTGCCGAGGGGTTTGATGACGGTCTGGAATTCTCCCTGCAGGCGATCCACCACGATGCCCGCCTTGAGGCCGCCGAACTGCACGACGACCACGTTCTCCCGGCCGGGCCGCTTGCCTTCCACTTCGAAGAGGCGGCGCAGGCGCAGGAAGGGCAGGACTTCGCCCCGCAGGTTGAGGTAATCGTTGTCCCCGGCGTCGGTCTTGAGTTCG